>JAPOYX010000084.1:0-1189 GCA_026706345.1 Gemmatimonadota bacterium
CTGCTGAAAAACAACGCGATGATCGACGATCCATTCGTCGATGCCACCGGGCAGGAGACGATTCCCGCAGGCGGCCCCGTTCTGGTGGATCTGCATCAGTGGCAATCCCACCGGGAGCAGCTGACGCAGCGGGCCGACCCCGTCGGCATCAAGCTCAGGAGCGATCAGCCGCCGGAACTGATCGCCGGCGACCTCGAATCGCTGGCCCTGGTCGCGCTGGAGTTTCCGGTGTTCAGGGATGGGCGAGCGTACTCCTACGCCCGGCTGCTTCGCGGGCAGTACCGCTTCGACGGCGAGATCAGGGCGGTGGGAGACGTGCTGCTGGAGCAGCTTCACTTCATGGAGCGCACCGGATTCGACGCATTCGAACTGCAAAGCGATGACCCGCTGGGCGATCTGCGAGTCGCCTCCGAAGACTTCGATGTCTGGTATCAACCGGCGGCCGACGGCCGCTTGTCGGCCATGCAGCTACGGCATCGGAGCGACTGAAAAACGCCCTTACGCCCGCGCGGCCCCAGAAAGTCTCAAACTGGAACCACGCCGATTCGCGGCAGCGACGTGCTTTCCATCAGGCCCGCTATGTGTCCCTCAAAGCGGTCGCAACCTGATATTCCGAAACCGGATCAGCCCGCCATTGTTTTGAAACGCGATGGGACCATTGGCGTGGGTGTCATCCTCGAGGTCGGCCGTGCGCGTGCCGTTCAACACCACGGTGATGCGGTTGCCCTGCGCCGTGATCTCGTAGGTATTCCATTGCTCCTCGGTCAACACTTCGACCCTCGGCGGCTGGTGACCCACGATCGAACCCGTCCGGTTGTCCGGGTTCTCGTTGGTATCGTAGATATTGACCTCGTAACCGCCCATCGCGCTGATCGCCTGGGGGTCGCCGTTGCGAATAAAGATGCCGCTGTTGGAACCGGCGCCAGGCCAGAAATCCGCCTGCAACAGAAAGTCAGTGTAGTGTCCCCTCGTGACCAGGAAGGAACCCGTGTAGCCGTCGGCCTCCACGTAGTCGTCGATGATGTTCCACTGGGCATCGCCGACGGCGTTGAAGGAACTCAGGTCGTGTCCGGCGAAGAGAATGACCCATTCGGGCTCGCTCAACAGGGATGCCTGCGTCGTGGTCTGGGCAATCGGCATCGCCGCCTCCGGTTCGGCAGCGTCGGGCCTCGCCTCGGATGAGCCCTTT
>JAPOYX010000084.1:1199-2756 GCA_026706345.1 Gemmatimonadota bacterium
CGGTTCGTCACTCGCCGCCATTTCTCCGGAAGGCTCGCACGCCACGAGAAAGAACCCGGTAAGGCAAAGCAAAGCTGTACGCAAGCAAATCATGATTTCCTCCCTGCAGGTCTCCGCTGAGGTGGTTCCAAAACTGTAGTGTCCAGACCCGCTAGAATACACGAGTGCACGTTTCTACACAGTGACCTCGCCGGTGCGATCGCCCAACCATCGATCAAGGCAGCCGGAACGATGCACTGAAAGTAACCGATGTGCGGACTCGACGCGGAGAATTCTGTCCACATCCGCGCGACGAGCGTCCAATTGGTGCAACAAAAATGGAAGTTGGAGCGCTATTCTCGTACAGCGCTGAGAAAAAATCATATAACCAATTGATTCGTAATAGAAAAAGAAATTTGACGTTTTTTTGACCAATTTATCTCGAAGTCGCGCAGCGTCGCGCCATATGCGCCTCAATCAATGTATTTTCCACAGAGTTATCCACAGCATTTGTGGATTCTTTGGCCTGTGGTTGTTCGGGTATAGAATGCTCATGACCGCTTCCCGGCAAGGAATCCCCTCATGATATTTCACGCGCGATCCAAGAACCGGCCGTTTCACTACGGCCTGTTTCCCCTGGAAACGCTTCCCCGCGATGACGACATCATCGCCGTGGAGCGCGCGGCGCCCCCCAGATCCACTCCACCGAGCAATTCGAACGGCGGTGATCTCGCACGGGTCGTGGACCGCTACCGGTCCGTTTTCGCCCAGTTCGTGGACGACGAGGTGGCTCCCGGGCGGGCTCCCGTTCCCGACGATCTCGACCGCCGGGCGGCCGACATCAAGGGCAACGCCTATTTCATGGATGCCTCCCAGGTGGGCATCTGCAGGATTCCCGACAACGCCTGGCTGAACGGCGCCGGGAAGCGTTCCGACGCCTACGCCATCGTGCTGCTGGTCGAGGACGGCAAGATTCCCGACAAGGACAACCTGGCGCACGACTGGGTCGCCCCCTCGGTCCGTGCCGTCACCGACATGCGCGCCGCCGAGATCGCCGTGGTCATAGCCGGGCATATCCGTCACATGGGTTTCTCGGCGCGTCCCCACATACGGGGCCACGAGTTCCTCGATGCCCAGCGTCTCGCCGTGCTTGCAGGGCTCGGAGTGCGGGACGGGGACCGGATCCGCAATCCATACATCGACAACTTTTCCATCGCCGTCATCGCAACCGATTACGAGCTGGCCACCGATCGTCCCTTGCACGCCACGGCGCTGCGGGCCAGGGGGTTGCGCTACTGGTGGGGCATCAACGGCGCCCAGTCGGGCCGGGAGCGCCGCCGCCGCGCGGCGCGGCCGTCGCATTACAGCCGCTATCCCATGGAGACTGTGAAGCAGGTCGACCGGCCGACCACGCTGATCATCGACGATGAAGTGCCCCGCGTACCGAAGCGAGCCGCGTTCTTCGAGCGCGCCCTCCAGGGGGACCTGGGCCCGCGAGCCCAGACCGAACGCAGCCGGTTCTCGTTCAAGCACCCCACGTCCCAGAGCCTTCTCAAGACGATCCGGTCGCTGGTTCCC
>JAPOYX010000085.1:0-721 GCA_026706345.1 Gemmatimonadota bacterium
TCATGAAGCGAAAAGGGGGGTTCGAGTACGGGTACAACGCCCAGATCAGCGTGGACGAGAAGGCGCAGGTGATCGTGGGGCAGCACGTGAGTCCGCAGGCGAACGATTACCGGGAGGTGAGTCCGGCGCTGGATGAGGTGGAGGCCACGACCGGTCGTGTGCCGGAGAAGCTGAGCCTGGACAACGGCTACTACTCCGGGTAAAACCTGCTGGAGTTGTCGGACCGGGAGGTGGAAGGCTACGTGGCGACGGTTCGGGGAAAAGTGTATCCGGAGTTCGCGAAACGGGCGGCGCTGGCGTAAAAAAGGAGCGGGTGAGGAGCATGAAGCCGAAAACCGGCCTCGATCAGCCCCTTCTGAGTCGAAAATAGCGCAAAAAATCGATTCCCACGGGGTTGGAGGGCAGGATTCGATGGTATTCGCAAGCATGGGCCGTTGCCCATGAGCATTGGTGTGGACGATCGTGGCTCAATGCTGAGTTCTCGGACAGGCTCCTAGGAGATTCGAAACCAGGCCAGAACCCACCATGAAGCTCACCAGGCAAATCCGTGAACTATCCGATGGGCTGAGAACCGCGTTCGACGGATCGAACGTCGCGAACCGGGTGCGGGACTTTGAAGGATGGACCAACAGGGCGTCACAGGAGGATGCCGCCGGCGGGTACGATCACACGCGGACCGTCAGGGAGTACTACGACCTTTGTACCGAGTTCATGGTCCTGG
>JAPOYX010000085.1:731-3090 GCA_026706345.1 Gemmatimonadota bacterium
CTGGGCTGGGGCGAATCCCTTCACTTTGTGCCGCTGGTGCCTGGCGAAAGCCTGGAGGACTCCAAGATTCGGCACCAAAGACTCATGATCTCCAAGCTCGAACTGCGGCCGGGCATGACGGTCGTGGATATCGGCTGTGGCATCGGCGGTCCGATGCGACGCGTTGCCCGAGAGGCTGGAGTCCGGGTTGTCGGGATCAACGCCAGTGACGTCCAGTGCAACGATGCGAGGCGATTGAACGCGGCTGCGGGGCTCGCTGACCTGACCGACTGTCTTCGGTGCAGCTTCATGGAAATGAGCGTGATCGCAGACCAGACCTTCGACCGTGGCTACGCGATCGAATCGACCTGCCACGCGGTCGATAAGGTAGGCGCGTTCGCCGAAATCTACCGGGTGCTGAAGCCCGGATCCCTCTTCTGGGGCCAAGAAATGTGCATGACGGACCTGTTCGACCCGGGGAGCGACCGGCACCTCGCCATCAAGCGGGAGCTCATGCACGGCATCGCGCTCAAGGACATTGCTACGTTCGGGGAGGTAAACCGGGCGCTCGCAACCGCAGGATTCGAAGTCGTCGAGAGTGAGGACCTCTCCGCCCACGAGCACCGTCGGGACACGCCGTGGTATCAGCCCATGGAAACCCAGCGCGGGCTGCCCGGCAGCGCTTTCCGCCGGATTCCGATGGGCCGCAAGGCGATGCGGTGGGGAATCCGGATGGCCGAGTGCTTCGGTGTGTTCCCGAGGGGCTCGTCGGAGGTGATCGCGCTTCTGGATCGGACCGCAAACGCCTATGTCGCTGGGGGCAGAGCGGGGATTTTCACGCCCCTCTACTGTTTCGTGGCGCGCCGGCCTCTTCAGGGTTAGCAACCGGTAGCAAGACCCGGGCGGCGTTAGAGCGGCGAAGCATCCCGGCTGAAGGGTGCCGCTGTGCGGCGCTCGGCGTTGCGTTTCGGTCGAAATACACTCGGTATTCCTCTCCCGCGCCGTCCCGACCCGGAAAGCGGGGTCAGCGGGGCGCCTCACTGCTCTCGGCGCTCACCCTGGTTTGACCATCGGCTGTTGGCGCCGAGGCCCCCGGAGGCTTTCGGCTCAAACGTCTGTCAACCGGATCTTTCGCTGGCCAGTTTTCGCCGCATCGACGTGAGCTGCAGGTGAAGCGAGGAAAGCGCGGGCACCAGAAACATGATGATCACCGTAGTGAAGAGGATGCCGCAGCCGATCGAGGCGGAGAAGGGCACAAAGAACTGCGCCTGAATCGCGTCCTCGAGAATCAGAGGGGTGAAGCCCAGGAAGGTCGTCAGGGAAGTCAGCATGATCGGGCGAAAGCGTCCCTTCGCGCCCTCGATGATCGCGGTTCGCGCCGGGATGCCGTCCCTGAGCTTCTGATCGGTGAAATCAATCATCACCAGCGAGTCGTTCACCACCACGCCGGCGAGGCCGAATATCCCGACAAAGGATTCCGCGCTCACGGCCACCCCCAGGACCCAGTGACCCAGGATCACTCCGATGAACCCGAAGGGGATGATGGCCATGACAATGAAAGGTTTGGTATAGGAGCGCAGCGGAATGGCCAAAAGCGCGAAGATCAGGAGCAGCGCGATCGCGAATCCGCGATAGAGACCGCCCAGGGAGTCGAGTTGCTGCTGTTGTTCCCCTCCGAACCTGTACGTGAGTTCCGGGTTCTCGGCGATGAGGCCCGCCAGGATGGTGTTCTCCAGAATGTCGTTGGCGGTTGCGGCGGAAACCACAACGGGATCCACGTCAGCGCTCACCGTGACCACGCGCTGGCCGTCCTGGCGCCGGATGGCCGGCGGCGAGGTGCCCGAACTCAGCGCGGCCACCCGGCCGACCGGCACGTCGGCGCCGGCGGGCGTGTGGAGCCGGTAACCCTCGATGTCGGTAACCGAGTCGCGCTGCTCCTCGGGTAGCCGCACGTAAACGCGAACCTCGTCACGTCCTCGCTGTACCCGGACGGCTTCGGCGCCGAAGAAGGCCGCTCTCGTCTGCCGGGCCAGATCGTCCAGCGTGAGGCCGAGCGTGCGCGCTTCGGGGAGCATTCCCACCTGGATTTCCGGAACCCCGGGAGTGTGGTCCGAGCGGATGTCGAAGACGCCTCCGACTCCGCCGAGGCCGGCGACGGTGGAGTTCGCGATCTCGTTGAGGCGTTCCGGATCCGGGTGAGACAGCGCCGCCTCGACCGGGTTGCCCAGCGTGTAGATCTGGCTGATGTAGGTGATCGCGCGCGCCTGAGGCAGCTCCCCCACCTCCTCGCGCCATGCCTGCACGACGTCTCCCGAAGTGATGCGGCGCTGCTGCGCGCTCAGGAGCTTGAACTCGATGGTGGCGACATTGGCTTCCGGGT
>JAPOYX010000086.1 GCA_026706345.1 Gemmatimonadota bacterium
GAAACGAACACAAGATATGAGGACAATGAATCACGACGGCCGGGCTTTTTCAACACCCCCATAGTCCGGATGCTCCACGCGGCGGACGTACCGAATCTCTTGCGTCTCGCACATCTCGCAGATGGCATCGGAGGTACCAAGGTCGTCGACCGATACGCAGGTCCAGCCCCTGTGCGGCACCCCAATTTGGCTCCACTTGCCCGACATGGCGATGGCTTCACACTGCTCAGCCCATTTAACTGGCCAATCTGTACTTTACTTGGCCAGAATGATATGATATAAAACATCGGAAGAAAGGCGCAGCACTCCTTGATATAGTATCAATGGCGAAACCGGGCACTCAGCGCGATCAGGCGATCCGGCTCCTGCGATCTCAGGGGATGATGCGCCTGTCAGAGTTCAAGGCAAATGGGATCACCGCGGCCACAGTCGGCAGGATGGTCCGCGCCGGCGAGGTGAACCGTCTGGCGCGCGGGCTCTATCAACTGCCCGACGCGCCGCTTGTCGCTCACCACAGCCTGGCCGAGGCCGCGAAACGTGTCCCCAGGGGTGTTGTCTGCCTGGTGTCCGCGCTGGCCTACCACGAACTGACGGACCAGCTTCCGAGATCGGTCTGGATGGCGATCGGCACTAAGGACTGGATGCCAAAGGAGGGAAGGCCGGCGATGCGAATCGTGCGGTTCACGGACGCGCTTCTCACCGACGACGTCCTGACCGTGCACATCGAGAATGTTCCCGTGAAGGTCTTCGGCATCGCCAAGACGATCGCCGACTGTTTCCGGCATCGCCGGAAGGTCGGGCCGACGGTCGCACTGGAAGGCCTGCAGGAGGCGCTCCGGCAGCGAAAGGCGAGCCCTGCCGAGATCGCCCACCATGCCGCGCGTGGTGGTGTCGCCACGGCGGTCCGCCCATATCTCGAGGCGCTCACCGCCAATGCATGAGGGGGTCAGGAACATCGGAGCCTCGGTTCGGTCTCGTCTCCTCAGGATCAGCAAGCAGAAAGGCCAAAATTTCGATCTGGTTCTCACGCATTATGCGATCGAACGTCTGCTCTATCGGCTCGCACAATCCCGACACGCCGACCGTTTCGTTCTCAAGGGCGCCATGCTGCTGCTGACGTGGTTCGATGAACCGTTTCGCGGGACGCGAGATCTCGATCTCCTGGGTTACGGCGATCCTGCACCGGACGCTGTTCTGGACGTCTTCAGGGAGGTGCTCGGTCAGAAACAGCCAGACGGGGTAGTGTTCGATGCCGGCGCAGCTCGAATCAGCCGTATTCGTGAGGAGAACGAATATGGGGGCCTCCGCATGCGGGCGACCGCGGACATCGCGGGCGCCCTCATTACCGTCAACGTCGATGTCGGTTTCGGCGACGCGACCGAACCCCCGGCCGAGTGGCTCGACTATCCGGTCCTGCTCGACATGCCGGCGCCACGACTACGCGGCTACGCACGGGAGACGGTGGTTGCCGAGAAATTCCAGGCCATGGTGGATCTAGGCATGGCGAACAGCCGGATGAAGGACTACCACGACCTGTGGATCATCAGCCAAGCCTTCGAGATTGATCGATCACGTCTCGCAGCAGCGATATCTGCGACCTTTGCACGACGTGGCACGGCGATCCCGGATCGGGTTCCAGACGGGCTCTCGCCGACGTTCGCGAAAGACGCCATCAAGCGCCAGCAATGGGAGAGTTTCAAGCGGAATCTGAGTGTGGACCCCGGCCCGCTCGACAGTGTTGTCAGTGGGCTCGAAGCCTGTCTGATGCCGGCTGCAGCGGCCGCCCGAGACGGAGGTGGGTCAACGGGCGATCGATAGGGAAGAATCGCCGCCTCAAACCCGAAAACTCTCCAACGTTGGCAAGGGCAAGGTGAGCGTCTGTTGTGCGGCCTCGTCGCATGACCTCTCTGAACGGAGGCAAATCGACAGTCCGCCGCAGCGGTCGGCAACGAATCTGTGGGCCGATAAACAGGGCGGCGGCGCATGCGCCACATACAGACGCCTCAATGTTGATTACAAGATGCTCCTTCTTCGCCCCTTTACCGTACTTTAGGCGCCATAAGGTTATCTGGGGCGCCGCATGTCGCATCGACCGTAGTCCTTATGACCTGAAGGTCGCAGGTTCAAAATCTGCCCCCGAAACCACCGAAAGCCCTTGAAACTATTGACAATTTCAGGGGCTTTTCGATTCCCTTCCACTGGGCTTGTTCAAGACGCTGATCTTCATCTGCTCCGATTCCCACCCGATGACCGAACGAACACTACCCGGGCGGCGATGGGCGCGCGGTCCGCGCCATCCCCAAGAGACATTGCCGTCGATGGTCAGAACATATCTTCCAACTGTTTGCCAATTGTTTGCCAACCGGAAAATCGAGACTTTTTCGGACACTCACAGCAGGTACTTTAATCCATTGACTTCATATGCCTAAGGGTGGAGGGCGCACAGGGACTCGAACCCTGGACCCGCTGATTAAGAGTCAGCTGCTCTACCGACTGAGCTATGCGCCCTCATGTGTGTTGACGATACGCCCGACACTAGGGGTCGGCAACCGGGATGAGCTTGGAGCAGATCGGTGCCCACGGTTCCGAATCCGGAAGCTCGGCTACCCGATTGATGTTGAGAACTGGTCGTACGCATGCATCACACGTTGTCCGGTCACCTGCTAGCCCCGGAGACGGCGCCTTTCGCGAGTCACTGGTGAATTTCCGTCAACGTTGGATCGCCGCATTTTCTTGTGTCGTCGCGCTCGGCCGGTCGGATGATGTCCATCTAATGGAGGTGCCCCGTGCGGCACGCTGGCGCTGCGCCCTGCCTGTCAGGTTTGCTCGTTTGAACGGGTATGGTGATGGCGGCAAGATCGGATGAAGGAGGCGCCCGACGGTCGGTCCGTGCTTCGTCGAAGAACTTCGTGCTCAGGATGGACGTGCGTTCGTAGTCCCCGGCAGGTTGAAATTCGCCCGGACACGGGTGGCCGGCAGGCTCGGATTGGGACGACCAGGGTTCAAGAGATCATCGCAGCATCTCTTCTGGTTATCGCGAGCAGATCGGCAGCGGAGCAAATTGTCGGCCTCACGGGAAGGCTAATCACTTCTGCGAAGACAGCGCAAGAATTTCAGGATGTCGTGGGCCAGAGCGTCGGGTTGCTCCATGGCGGCGAAGTGGCCGCCTTTTTCCATGGGCGTCCACTGGCGGATGTCGGTGTATGTCCTGGCGGCCTGGGGTCGCGGTGGCCGCAGGATCTCTTTCGGGAATGCCGCGTAGCCGACGGGCACGTCAATCGTTCGGTCGCTCGGGATCGGCCACGGACCCTGTAGTCGGGCGACAT
>JAPOYX010000087.1 GCA_026706345.1 Gemmatimonadota bacterium
GTTCGCTGAATGCATTGATACCGAGGAAAAGGAAGACCATGCTGAGACTGATTATTGCCGCAGCCGCCACGGTGGCGCTCACCGCCCTCACCTGGCACAAACGCAGACTGATCCGGGCGGTCGTGGACGACCTGCTCGACAAGGGCATCGAACTGACCGTCAATAACAGGTTCTGGCCCTCGAAGCCCGAACGGGACACCGACGTACCCATAGTCTACGTCACCGACGGCGGTACGAAGTACCACCGGTCCGACTGCCGGTTCCTGAATGGCAATGCCAAGGCCATCGCCGTCGACAAAGCGGTGGAAGCATACGCCCCCTGCGGAACCTGCTCGCCCGACGGATAATCCCGTGCGGTACCGGCGGCCTCATACCCCACCGGCTCGTCCCCAATCAGTGCGTACCGCCGGCCTTATTCCAGCGCCTGGACCAGGTCGTCGATCAGGTCCTCGGCCGCTTCCAGTCCGGTAGACAGGCGAAGCAGGTTGGGGGCCGTGACCGATCCGGGTCCCTCGATGGATTGCCGGTGTTCGATCAGGCTTTCGACTCCGCCCAGGCTCGTGGCGTTCCGTATCAGCTTGACCCGGCTCGCGACGCGCAGCGCGTCCTCCCGCGTGCCCTTGATCCGCAAGGACAACATACCCCCGTAGCCATCCATCTGCCGCGTCGCGACGGCGTGCCCCGGGTGATCGGGCAGGCCGGGGTAGTCGATCCCCTCGATCTCCGGATGACCGGCCAGCGCCACCGCGATGGCCTCTGCGTTGGCGACATGCCGTGCCATGCGGCAGCCCAGCGACCGCAGTCCGCGCAGGACCAGCCAGGCGTTGAAAGGCGACAGCACGCCGCCGGTGATCGTCCGAACGCGCCGGGCCCGTTCGACACGGTCTCCGTCCTCCTGAAACACCAGCGCGCCGCCCTGCACGTCGCTGTGACCGCCCAGGTATTTGGTCATGGAGTGCATGACGATATCGGCGCCGTGCTGAAGGGGACGCTGCACCACCGGCGTGGCGAAGGTGTTGTCGACGGCCAGCAAGGCGCCGGCGGCGTGTGCGATTCCGGCCACCGCGCCGATGTCGATGACGGCCATGGCGGGATTCGACGGGGTCTCCGCCCAGAGCAGCGCCGTATCGGTCCGCATGGCGCGCCCGACCGCTTCGAGATCGGTCATGTCCACTTCGCTCACTTCGATGTTCCAGTTCGGCAGGAGTTCCTTGCCGATCGCGCGGGTAACGCTGTACACGTCCTTGTGCATCAGCACGTGGGCGCCGGGAGCGAGGGTCTGCACGCAGCCCGTTACCGCCGCCATGCCCGACGCGTAGACGAGCGACTTCCCGCCGTCCTCGATGGCCGTCAGGGCCTCTTCCAGCCGGTCCTGGGTCGGGTTGCCCATCCGGATATAGACGTGGTCGCGGGTCGCCTCCCCTTCCGGCGTGTGCTCAAAGGTGGTCGAGAGATGAATGGAAGGCGAAATGGCGCCCGAGTCGGGCTCCAGCCCTCCGCCCGCATGGACCAGCAGCGTGTCTGGTTTCATGGTCTGCTCCTGTTCGGCAACAATACGTAACCGGCGCGCTACGCTATCCGCGGCAGGCCGGCCTTCAGACGAACGCGCCCGGCGCGGTACACTAGCCGCAGCAGGCCGAGATTTCGGACGAACGCGCCTGCCCGGCATCGTCACCGGCTGCCGGGGCCACGCAACAGGCTTCTTCATCCCGCCCGCCGGGTTCATCCAAGTCCCGGTTCAGCACGTAGATCTCCCATTCACGGCCATCCGGGTCATCCACCCAGAACTTGTCCTGGTTGGCGTAACAGCAGTCGCAGTTCATCTCCTCCCGGGTTTCCAGTCCGGATACCCGGATCCGCAGCAGATGTCGCAGGACCGTCTCGTGGTCCCCGACCTCGATGCCGAAATGGCTTGTCGCATCGCCCGTGGCCTTCCCATCCGTATACAGGGCCAGGTTCAGGGGTGCGATGGACGGCAGGAACTTGACGTAACCGGGACGGACCTTCACGGGATCCTCGCCGAAGAACTTCGTGTAGAATGCGACGCTCCGGTCCAGGTCGCGGACGGGAAACGACAGGTGGATCTTGGGGTAGTCTGACATGGATTTCCTCCGGAATCTGCGTTGGGACAGTTAACAACACGCGGTAAGCAGGCGAACCAGGTCGCTTACCCGTTCGGGCCGCACCCGGTAAAAGATATACCGCTCTTCCCGCCGGGACTCCAGGAGGTCCGCCCGGTGCAGGACGTCCAGGTGATGGGACAGGGTCGCCCACGGAATGGCGACGGCCTCCTGCAGGTTCCCGACGGTATCCCCTGCCTCACCTTTCCTGACGAGGTGATAGAAGATGGCCAGGCGCGTCTTGTGGCTCAGCGCCTTGAAGGCCGCTGCGTGTTTCTCTTCGGCTTCGAGGTTCGCGGCGGCAAATATCGTGTTGATCATTTCCATATTTCTAAAAATATAGATATACGAACCGGGCGTCAATGCTTTTTGTTCCGATCCATGGTCGATGCGCTCGGCCTCGACCCGATCCCAAATCGCCATATGGAATCTCCACATGAATGCCGGCCTTTGTGTCTTGACAGTGCACTTGGACCGGTTGCATTTTGAAGTGTTATCCGGCCCCCAGTGACAGATCGCAGAAAGGCTGTTGAATGAAACTCACGCTCAGCCATGTCTTTGATGCGCCCGGTCCCCATCCCAACGGGCTGCAGGCCACCACCGAAGGGCTCTGGATACTGGACCAGGGCGACAACCGGATCAGCTGCCACGCCTACCGCGACGGCGCGACGCTGCGGATTTTCGGCAGCGACTCCGACCGGGGCAGCGGGATCACCCACAGCGGCACCCATCTCTGGGTGTCGTCCACCTACAGTTGCGAGACCCTGAAGATCGATCCCGAGACGGGAGAGACGCTGGCGCGCTACGCCACGCCGGGCGCTAAGGAAACCGGCGCCCACGGCCTGGAATGGCGGGACGGGGAACTTTGGATGTCATCGCCTCCCGACGCCACCATCTACCGGATGGATCCCGACGAATGGACCGTGCGGCAGTCCTTCCCAGCTCCAGGGGACCGGCCCCACGGCATCGCCTGGGAAAACGGCAGGCTCTGGTGCGTGGAGACCAATCATCGGGCGATATTCCTGTACGATCCCGAGACGGGAGAACAACTGGACCGGTTGGACGTGGAGGGTCCGGAACCCCACGGGTTTACCCTCTGGCAGAATGAGGTCTGGATCGTGGACGCCACGACGGGCGGCGTTTTCCGGGGCACGCGTTCGGTTTAAATCCGGGACACGCGTTCAGAGAAACGGCGCGGACTGAAAAAGACGAGGACTGAAAACAACGAGGAATCGAATATGGATAAAGCGCGCATAGGATTCATCGGCACCGGGTGGTGGGCGACGGCCAACCACCTGCCGGTGCTGCGGAAGCGGGCCGACGAGGCCGGGGACGTGGAACTGTCGGCCGTCTGCCGGCTCGGGGCGGCCGAGCTGCGCCAGGTGCAGGAGGCTTTCGGCGTGCCCTACGGGACGGAAGACTACCGCCGGATGCTGGACGAAGTCGAGTTGGACGGCGTGGTGGTGGCCAGTCCCCATACGCTGCACTTCGAGCACGCGAGCGCGGCCCTGGATCGCGGGTTGCACGTCATGGTCGAAAAGCCCATGTGCACGAAGAGCGCCGACGCCAGGGAACTGGTCCGGCTGGCGGACGAGAAGGGGCTCCACCTGCTCGTCCCCTACGGGTGGCACCACAAGCCGTACATCCAGGCGGCCAAGCGGCACCTCGACGATGGCGTCGTGGGAAAGATAGAGTCCGTGCTCTGCCACATGGCCTCTCCCATACGGGGCCTGCTCCAGGGACTGGACTTCGACCACGAGGCCAACGGCGGCGGTCTCTTCGCGCCCGATCCGGCCACCTGGGCCGATCCCGTGCTGGCCGACGGCGGTTACGGCCATGCGCAGATGTCCCACAGCCTGGGCCTGCTGTCCTGGCTCACGGGACTGGTCCCCAGCGAGGTCTTCGCCATGATGGCGGAAGCCGGGTCCCGAGTGGAGATGTACGACGCCGTGACCGTCCGCTTCGAGGACGGCGTGATCGGCGCGCTCTCCGGGTCGGGGGACATCCCCGAAGGACAGATGTTCCAGCTCGACATCCGCATCTTCGGTTCGGAGGGCATGCTCCTCCTCGACGTCGAGCGGGCGCGCCTCGCGGTCCATCGGCACGACGGACGGGACCAGGTCCACGAAGTGGCCCCCGACGCCGGCGCCTATAGCTGCGACGGGCCGCCGGAGAACTTCGCCGACCTGATCCTCGGCCAGGCCGTGGAAAACTTCACGCCCGGCGCCGCGGCCATGCGCTCCGTCATGATCCTGGACGCCGCGTACCGCTCTGCGAAATCGGGCAGAGTAGAACCGGTGTAGTCGAACCGGTGTCGTAGAGCCGGTGTCGTAGAGCCGGTGTCGTGGACCTGCCCGGCCTCGGCCGTTTTTTGAAGCACATTCATCCTGGCGCCGCACAACCTTCCTCTCCCAGTCTGTGCCGCCAGTACCTGTAACCGGGATGAGCCATGGCGCAGAAATCCCTGCCAAGGGTATCTTTCGAGAAGTATACCCTTGCGAATGGATTGCAGGTGATCCTGCACATCGACCGCAAGTTGCCCGTGGTGCATGTAAATCACTGGTTCCACGTGGGGTCCAAGGTGGAGCGCCCCGGCCGCACGGGATTCGCCCATCTCTTCGAGCATCTGATGGTCGAGGGATCGGAAAACGCGCCCGGGGGATACTTCAAATACATCGAACAGGCGGGCGGCAACCTGCGGGAGGGCGGCGTCAACGGTACGACGAGCTACGATCGTACCAACTACTTCGCCACCGTGCCCTCGGGCAACCTGGAGTACGTGCTCTGGCTGGAGTCGGACCGAATCGCCACGCTGGCCGACGCGCTCACGAAGGAGAACTTCGAGAACCAGCGCGAGGTCGTCCGGAACGAACGCCGCCAGACCACGGAGAACCAGCCCTACGGCCGCTGGTTCGAACTGGTCAACGAGCACCTCTATCCCGCGGGCCATCCCTATTCCTGGCCTATCATCGGCAGGCACGGGGACCTGGAAGCCGCCACGGTGGACGACGTGGCCGAGTTTTTCAGGACCTACTACACGCCCAACAACCTTTCGCTGGTCATTGCCGGCGACTTCGACGAAGACCACGCCCGGGACCGCGTGGCTCATTACTACGGCGGCCTGGAACCTGGGCCCCTGATCGACCGGCAGCGCCGATGGGTGCCTTCCCTGCCCGAAAGCAAGATCGTGGAGGTCACCGACCGCGTCCCCCAGGCCCGGGTCCACATGGTCTGGCCGGCGCCGGCGAGGTTCGAAACGGACGAGACCGTGCTGGACGCGGCCGCGGCCGTGCTCGGAGACGGCCTGTCTTCCCGGCTTGAAAAACTGCTGGTTTACGACCGGCAGTTGTGTACCGAGGTCAGCACCTTTAACTACGCGCAGGAAATCTCCGGGCTGTTCGGGGTCGTTGCCACCGTCCGTCCCGGCGGAGACGTCCTGGAGGTCGAGGGCCTGGTCACGAGGGAAATCGCACGACTGGCGGCCGGCGGCCCGTCCCGGGACGAGGTGGAGCGCGCCCGGACCGTGTGGGAATACCAGTACGTCTCCAGCCTCGAGCGTATCGGAGGTTTCGGCGGCAAAGCGGACCGGCTGAACGAGTCGAACACCTACCGGAACGACCCGGGGTATTTCCACGTCGAGCACGACCGGTTCCTGGAACTGAACGGGTCGCAGATCGCGAAGACGGTCCAGCGGTGGCTGGTCTCCCGTCACGGCCTGCTGCTTCGGTACTACCCCGACACGCTTCCGCAGGCGGCCGATCAAGGCGCGCAGGCAGTGGCTCGCACCGAGCCGCTGGATCGTTCGCGCGTGCCCGCGCTGGGCAAGGATACGCCCTTCCAGACGCCCGTGGTTCACGAGGGACGGCTCGACAACGGACTCGATGTCCTGGTCGTCGAACACCACGATCTCCCCAAGGTGGCCGTGTCGCTGGCCGTGAAATCGGGCAGCGTGAACGATGCACCGGAGCAGTGCGGTGCGGCCCAGCTCATGCTGCAGACCATGGACAAGGGCACGCGAGGTTACGGGGCGCTGGCGATCGACGAAACGCTGAGCCGGCTGGGCACGGTAATACGTAAATCCATGTATCTCGAATCCGCCCGGCTCGGAATGGACGTGCTCACCGGAAACCTCGCCGCGGCCATGGCCCTCTTCGCGGAGGTGGTGCGGAACCCCCAGTTTCCCGAAGAGGAACTGGAACGCGAGCGGCATAGGCACCTGGACCACCTGGCGCAGCAGGCCTCCCACCCCCAGGCGCTGGCCCAGCGGTTGTGCCCCAGGCTGGTCTTCGGCGGCGACCATCCCTACGGGCGCCCCGTACAGGGTTACGCGTCCGCGGTGGCCGAGGTGTCGCGATACGATATCGCCCGGTCTTACGAAGACAACTGGCGGCCGGATCAGTCCGCCCTGTTGTTCGTGGGAGACATTACCCCCGACGACGCAATGAGACTGGCGGAGAACCGGTTCGGATCCTGGAAGGGTGACGTCAGGCCGGCCAGGACGGTGCCGGATCCGTCGCCGGACCGCAAGGCGAACCGGACCTGGCTCGTCGATCGCCCCGGCGCGCCCCAGACGGTCGTCTGCCAGTTCATCGAGGCGCCGAGTCGCGACACGCCCGACTATTACGCCCTTCGGCTCGTGGACGCGGTCTGGGGCGGGGGCTTCCAGTCCCGTTTGAACCTGAACCTCCGGGAAGAAAAGGGCTACACATACGGGGTATCGACCATGCTGGGCCTGCTCGGCGCGGCCGGCTACTGGAAGGTGCAGACGTCGATCCAGACGGAAAAGACCGGCGAGGTCGTGCAGGAGCTGATGTCTGAAATGCGGGGGCTGGCCGGCGAACGGCCGGTAGGCGACGGCGAGCTGGAAGAGGCGCGGACGGGCCGGATCCGGGGATACGCCCAGCAATTCGAATCCCTGCGGCGCATCGCGGGCAGTATCGGCGGACTCTGGAGTTCGGAAAGGCCCATGACGGACATCGAGGATGCGGTGGGAAACCTCGAATCCGTCACGCTGGATGACGTGAGAGCGGCCGCCCGGCAGTACCTCAAACCATTGCGGGCGGGCTACCTGCTCGTGGGAGACCGGGCCGGTATCGAGGCGCAATTGACCGAAGAGGGGCTCGCGACGGCCGAGGTATTGGATTCGGAAGGGCTGTAGCAAAAAGATGGCGCGGCTTCCCGAAACAGCCGATATTTCGCATGAAGACCGGCTGCTGAACCTGAGCGGTAGACCAGGACGGTGAAAGCAAGGAGATTCGATCGCATGAACGATCATCCATTCGACCC
>JAPOYX010000088.1 GCA_026706345.1 Gemmatimonadota bacterium
CTGCGGATCGATCGCCACCTGCTTCCCGCTCGCAGACATACCCCACATGGGCGCGTCGGTGTACATCGTGACGGACGACGACCAGGAGATGGCCCAGCGTTACGCCGACGAGCTGGGAGAATACCTGTACGACCGGCGCGCCGACTGGCACTTCCACATGCCGTCGACGAAGGAAGCGCTGGACCGGGTCCACGAGGAGGCCTTGTTCCCGGCCGTGCTGGCGGACCGAAACGACAACACGGGCGGCGGATCGCCGGGCGACGGCACCGCCATGCTGCGGACCTTCATCGAAGCGGGGCTCGAGGACGCCTGCGTCCTCTATATCGTCGATCCGGAGGCGGTGGACCAGTGCATGGACGCCGGGGTGGGCGCCACGATCACGCTGGACGTCGGGGGGAAATCCACGCCGCTACAGGGCGAACCGGTGACCATGACGGCGGAAGTACTGGCCCTTTCTGACGGCAGGTTCCGGTACCACGGCCCCATGCTCGCGGGTCTTGAGGGTACGATGGGACCCTCCGCCCACATCCGGCAGGAGGGGGTTCATGTCATCCTCGTGAACGAGCGCGAGCAGCCCTTCGACACGGCCTTTTCCGAATCTCTCGGTCTGGATCCCCGGGAAATGCGCTACATCGGGGTCAAGTCCTCCGCCCATTTCCGGGCCGGATTCGAACCCTGGGCAGGCGCCATTCACGTGGTGACGGAGCCCGGCGTGCATGACATGGCCACATTGACCTTCCACCGGCTTGGAAGGAAACTCTATCCACTGGATGGCGCGCAGGAATGACGGAATGATTCCGGCGGACCGCCGGCACGCGTTTGGGCAAGACCCTTACGGAAACGAAACATGAGCACATCGGCCGAGAAAATCGATGCCGCTTCGATCTGGTTCGATCACCAGACACTGATCAGGAACGTGGACGTCCTGCTCACGGTCTACGACCAGGCCGCGCAGGGCGTGCTGGACCTGGCGAACAGCGAGGGTTATTTCGAAGGCGTCGATCCGGATCTGCTGAAGTGGCCGCCTTCGCGGACGCCCGGCGGAACGATCGGGCTGGAGGGACTCGGTTACCGCGCGAAGCTGATCGGCGCGATATACGAAGGGGTTCCCCTCCTTCGCGACCAGCGGATGGGCGAGGCCTACGACCAGTTCCGGCGGGTCGCCCCCGATTATTACCAGTCGGTCCAGCTATACGCCCGCGTGAGAGAGCAGTTCCTGCGGAACGAGCAGGACGCGAACGCCCAGTTCCTCGAACTCTACCAGACCATCTATGTCGAGGCCCTCCGGGCGAGCAACGTGTTCACGCCGGACGAGGGCGAGGCGGCCCTGGCCGGGGCCAGGCTTTCCCGCGTTCCCCTGTCTCACGCCCAGCCCGTCGCCGAGAAGCTCAAGGACATCGTGCCGGAGGACGACCCCATCTGGCAGGCCGAGTACGAATGCTCGCTCGATGGAAAGGAAACCCGTTCGACGCTCAGGGACATTTTCCAGAACACCGCGCAGAAGACGCTCGAATACCTGGCCGCCGGTGAGCTGCTCGCCGTTCGCTACAATACCTATACCAACTTCGCGTGGTTCGGCTGCGCGGTGTGGAAGATCATCAGCGACGCCGAGCTGCTGGCCGAGTTCTGCCGCCGGCACGTCCCGAGCAAATACATTCAGCGCAAGATCGACGGCATACAGGAGGATATCCTGCTCGGCCAGGCCATGATGGTGGAGTTCTTCCAGGCGCACCAGGAGAACCCCGCGCAACTCAAGCCGACCGGGTACTGGTACGGCCATCACTATACGAGCCTTACGCGGGACATGATCGACCAGACCAACTCGCTGATGGAAAAGTGCAACCTGGTCATCTACCGGATCAACCAGCACATGAAGGACAATGAGGACGCGGCGAAGATTCCCGACGAACTCGCCTCCATGCTGGAGCCCATGGTGGTGCCGCCCCTGCTGGACCGGTCCGCCACGGGCAATTTCCTGGAGTATCCGCACGTGGGGCGCAACGCCCGTTATTCTCCCGTCAAGCGCGCCACCAGGCTCACCCGGTGGATCGGGGCCTCCTGGCGGTACGTCCGGAACAAACTCGAGATCGAGGAAGAGGGCCTGGACGAGCAGGAGCAGCTCGAAGCCGCATGGCACAACAGCCTCACCTGGTCCGAAAGGACGCTGAAGATCTTCGGCATTACGGTCAAGGTGCACGTTGACCCGATGGTCGGCGAACTCGCCCGCGTGCTCAAGCTGCACGAGGGCCGCTACAAGGTTCTGTTCTTTCCCACCCACCAGAGCGTATTCGACCACCCCGTCATGTACAAGGTGCTTCAGTCCCGCGTCCTGCTGGATGCCCTGGGCTGGGAGGACTCCCGTCCCTGCACCATCCTGTCCCGGTCGGGACTGACGGAGTACGTGACGCTGCGCCTGGGTTCATGGAGCACGACGTTGTTCGGCGTGAATGCCGCGGAGTTCGACCGCCTGCTCGAGGAAGTCGACGGTTACGTGGTCCTGCCCCGCGCGGGAGATACCAACAACGCGACCCGGCGATTCGCCGAACTGCTGGAGAAACGCCCGGGCATCATTTACGCCGCGGGCACCACGGCGGCATTCGACATCCAGTCCATACCCCTGCAGCACGGTCTTTTCAGCAAGATTCCGCCCGACGTCGTACTCATTCCTATGGCATTCAGGGGCATTCATTCCATCTGGCCCAAGTGTCCCAGGCGGAACATACGCATAAACCCGGGTCAGGTCGAGGTCGTGGTGGCGCCGCCCATGATGGGGGAAACCACGCTGTTCCCCCGGCGGCGGTCGCTCAGGCCCCAGATTGAACCGGCGGCGCTGTTCCAGGCCGTACAACTCGTTCACCTGCTCAACCCGAATCATCGACCATGACCGCGTCCGTTACCGGTCACGGACCAACCAGGTAGAATCAGGATGAACCCGTTACGAATCCTCTGTTACATCTGGCTGACCTCCGCGCTTGTGTGGTCGCAGGCCGGGGACGCCTGCGCCGCCCGGGTCGATGTCATCAGGCTGACCGGCCCCATCGGTCCGGTCAGCGTCCAGCATGTGTCGGCGGCGATCGAGCGGGCCGAAAACGACCGCTCTGAATGCCTGGTGATCATGCTCGACACGCCCGGCGGTCTCCTCGAATCCACCCAGTTGATCATCAAGGACATGCTCGCGTCCAACGTGCCCGTCGTGGTCTACGTGGCGCCCAGCGGCGCGGGCGCCGGCTCCGCGGGCGTGTTCATCACCATGAGCGCCCACGTCGCCGCCATGGCGCCGGGCACGAGCATCGGAGCGGCCAGCCCGGTCGGTATCGGGGGCGCGGTGGCGGACTCGACCATGCAGGAGAAGATCGAGAACTTCTCCGTGAGCTATATCCGTTCCATCGCCGAGAAGCACGGCCGTAACGCGGACTGGGCGGAACAGGCGGTCCGGAAGGCCGAGGCCCTGACCGACCGGGAAGCCGTGGAGCAGAACGTCGTGGACCTGAATGTCGCCACGCTGGACTCCCTGCTCGTTCGGATCGACGGCACTGTCGTCGAAGTCCGCGAAGGCAGCCGGGTATTGCGCACGAAGGATGCCGAGGTCCAGATAAAGGAAATGAGCTGGCATCACCGGGTGCTGAACGTCCTCTCCAATCCCAACATCGCCTATCTCCTGATGATGCTCGGGTTCTACGGGCTCATCTACGAGTTCATCAACCCCGGGGCCATTTTTCCCGGCGTCGTGGGCGGCATGTGCATCGTCATCGGACTCTTCGCCCTGCAGACGCTGCCCATCAACTACGCAGGACTCCTGCTCCTCCTGCTCGGACTGGGACTGTTCGTCACGGAACTGTTCGTGGCCAGCGGCGGGCTCCTGACCCTCGGCGGGGCCATTTCCTTCACGATCGGTTCGATGATGCTCATTGACTCGCCCGATCCTTATCTTCGCATTTCCCTGTATGCCATCATTCCGGCCGTGATCGCAACCGCGGCATTCACGCTGTTCGCCGTGGGCTACGCGCTGAAGGCCCAGAAGCGGCGCACGACCACGGGCGACCAGGGACTGATCGGAGAGACGGGCCACGCGCGCACGGCCGTGGATTCCCGGACCGGAAACGTCTTCGTTCACGGCGAGTACTGGTCCGCGACAAGCGACACGCCCATCGAACCCGGCACCCCGGTCCGGGTCGTCAGGCTCGATGGGCTGCGACTGAAGGTAGAAAGCCTGGATTCAGGTACGGACGCAACGAAACAAGGGGAGGACGCCCATGTGGTTTGACGGATTTTCGCTATCGACGATCGTACTCGTGCTGTTCCTCATCATCCTCTTCACGAACGCGGTCAAGATCCTCCGCGAGTACGAGCGGGGCGTGGTCTTCCGGCTGGGCCGCCTTTCCAAGGCCCTGATCGGCAAGAACGGACCGGGCATCGTGATCCTGATCCCCGGCATCGACAAGATGGAGAAGGTGAGCCTGCGCACCGTGACCAAGGACGTGCCGGCCCAGGACGTGATCACGCGGGACAACGTGTCCATCAAGGTGAACGCGGTGATCTACTTCCGGGTCCTGGACCCGGAGAAGGCGATCACCGAGGTAGAGGATTTTCTGCTGGCGACCCATCAGCTGGCCCAGACCTCGCTGCGGAGCGTACTCGGTCAGGTGGAACTGGACGACCTGCTTTCCAACCGGGACAAGATCAACGAGGACCTGCAACTCCTGCTGGACCAGCAGACCGAACCGTGGGGCATCAAGGTGTCCATGGTCGTCATCAAGAACGTCGACCTGCCCATCGAGATGCAGCGGGCCATGGCCAAGCAGGCGGAAGCGGAGCGGGAACGCCGGGCCAAGGTGATCAACGCCCTGGGCGAGCAGCAGGCCGCCGAGAAACTCTCCGAGGCCGCCCACGTCATGGGCACCCATCCGGTGGCCGTGCAACTGCGTTACCTCCAGACCCTGTCGGTCGTGGCGGCGGAGAACAACTCCACCACGCTGTTCCCCGTCCCCATCGACCTTTTCAAGCCCTTCGTGGACGCCTTGAGACCAGCGATCTCGGGTGACTCGCCGGAGACGGATTCCGGCGCACCGGAGCGCAGGGGTCAGGAGGATGGATAGCATACGAGATTCCTCGACGGGATTTCGACTAAATCGGTCAACATGCCATAGTTCGCCAACCAGGAAAGAGGGAACTTACGATGACCGATTTACAAGGAATGACCCCGATCAAGGACTGGCCCGAGGACGAAAAACCCAGAGAACGGCTGCTTAGATACGGAATCCATACCCTTTCGGACACGGAGCTGATCGCGCTGTTGCTGCGTACCGGGAACGGTTCCGGGGGGAAGGACGTCATTGACATTTCCCGGGACCTGCTGCAGCATTTCGGCGGACTGCGCCACCTCGCCACCCGGGAGATGAGCGAGTTGTGCCAGGTGTCGGGCGTGGGACCTGTCAAGGCGGCCCAGATCGCCTCCGCCATCGAAATCGGCCGCCGGCTCGAAGCGCAGGACATGGAACAGAAGTCCTTCGTTTCGAGCACCGACGTGGCGCGCTACTTCATGCCGAGACTCCGGGACCTGCGCAAGGAGGTCTTCATGGTCCTGATGCTCGACGCGCGCAACTGCCTGATCCGCGGCGTGACCGTATCGGTGGGCAGTCTTACCGCGAGCATCGTCCACCCCCGGGAAGTGTTCAAACCCGCCATTCTCGATTCCGCCGCCTCAGTGATCTTCGTGCACAACCACCCCAGCGGCGATCCCACACCGAGCCAGGACGACCTCAAGATTACCGCGCAGCTCGTCGACGCGGGCCAGATGATCGATATCAAGGTGCTGGATCATATCATCATAGGCCGAAAGTCCTTTACCAGTCTTGCCGGCAAGGGGTTAATTTAGCGGAGGCCCGGCGGAACGGCGAGACAGCGGAACGCAGGACAGGCGTGGCGAAACGCCGGGCCGGCGGACCGCCGGCAGCGCGGCGCGGCGGGCAATATGTGCGCGCCGCAGAGTTCGATAACGGCGGGACAGTGGACCGGAATCGCACCGGCAATGGGAGAAGCCTTGGGATCTTCGGGCGATGAAAGGATCAGGATAGGCTTCGTCGGCGCGGGATTTATGGGACAACTGGTCCACCTGCCGAATCTCACGGAGATGGCCGGGTGCGAGGTGGTCGCCCTGGCCGACCGAAGACCCAGGCTGGCGCGCCTGGTGGCGGACCGGTTCGGTATCCCCGAGGTCTGCGGATCGCACGAGAAGCTCTGCGCGGACGCTTCGATAGACGCCATCGTGCAGATCACTTCGGATGACGCCCACGCGCCTGTTTCCATCGACGCGTTGAACGCGGGCAAGCACGTCTATCTCGAGAAACCCATGGCCACCAACCTGTCCGACGCGCGCCGCATGGTCGAGGCCGCGGGTCGCAACGAACGCCAACTGATGGTCGGGTACATGAAACGGTTCGATACCGGCGTAGAATTGGCCCGCTCGATCATCGACGATCTGAAGTCGTCCGGCGAACTCGGGACGATTACCCACGCGAGGGGTCACTGCTTCGCGGGAAACTGGGTCTGCAACGCCGGGACGCCGATTCAAACGGACGAGCCCTACCCGGAAATCGAACCCCGGCCGCCGGCGTGGCTGGAGGAGGAACGAATCGGGGAGATTTACAGCATAAACAACCTGTATTGCCACAACATCAATCTGATGCGCTACCTGCTGGGCGACGTCCGGGCACTGAGATTCGCGTCTCTCGACGGCCCGACCCGGTTGATGGTCTTCACCATGGACGGCTATGAAGCGGTGCTGGAACTGGGAAAAGTGACGGCTGATTTCTGGGACGAGGGTGTGAAGGTGTATTTCGAGGATGGATGGATAGAGATCCATACACCGCCCCCGCTGCTCAAGAACGTGCCGGCCAGGGTCTCCGTCTACAGGGCGGGCGCCATACAGCAGCACGTCCAGCCGCAGGCGCCGAGGGACTGGGCGTTTCGCAGGGCGAACGTCCACTTCGTCACGTGTATACAGTCCGGCGCGACGGTGCGTTCCTCCGGGGCGGATTCCATCCGCGACCAGGAACTGCTGGAAGAAGCCTTCAGACGGTTCTGAGTGCATCCGGGGGATTGATTGTTTATGTTGTAGTCGAGCGGTGCCGGACGTTGTTCGGGCTCCGGCCGGACCGGGATTGATCCGGCCGCGCGAACCTGATTTACCAAGACAGGAAGATGCAGCAAGGAGTATATGCGGAAATGATGGAACCATCCGAAATCAAGAATGCGCTGGAAGCATGCCGAAGTCAACTGGCCTATCTCTGGAGGGGCCTTTGACATAGAAAACAGGCAGGAAGAGACGGTTCGCCTCGAAGTCGTCATGGGGGAGCCGGACTTCTGGAACAACCAGGCGCAGGCCCAGGCCGTCAGCAGGCAGATCAGCGACCACAAGAAGGTCATCGATCAGTGGAACGAAATGGACAGCCAGGCCGAAGACCTGGAGACGCTCTTTGAAATGGCCGCCGAGGAGGATGACCGGGACGCCTTCGACGAGATAGAAGACGGCGTGCGGTCGCTGCGGAGCCTCCTGGAAGCGGCGATGCTGCAGAGCATGCTGTCCGCCCCCGACGATACGAAGAACGCCATCGTTTCCATACATCCCGGAGCGGGCGGCACGGAGTCGCAGGACTGGGCCGAAATGCTCATGCGCATGTACCTCCGCTGGATGGAATCCCGGGATTACGCCTTCGATACCCTGGATCTGCAGCCAGGCGACGAAGCCGGCATCAAGAGTGTATCCATCGAGGTAACCGGCGAATACGCGTACGGCTACCTCAAGGCGGAAGCCGGTGTCCACCGCCTCGTCCGCATCTCGCCCTTCGACTCGAATCACCGGCGGCACACCTCTTTCGCCTCGGTTTCTGTGCTGCCTGAAATCGACGATCCGGGCGATATCGATCTCAACGAGTCGGACCTCGAGATCGACGTCTACCGGGCCAGCGGCGCCGGCGGCCAGCACGTGAACAAGACCTCGTCGGCCGTGCGCATCACCCACAAGCCCTCCGGCATTGTCGTCCAGTGCCAGTCGGAGCGCTCCCAGCACCGCAACCGGGAAAGCGCCATGAAGGTGCTGATGTCCCGCCTCTACCAGCAGCGCCAGGAGGCGATCCGAGAGAAAAGGGAACGCCTCGAAGGAGATAAGAAGGAGATCGCCTGGGGCAGCCAGATCCGGTCCTACGTATTCCATCCCTACACCATGGTCAAGGACCACCGTACCGGTACGGAAGTCGGAAACATACAGTCCGTGATGAACGGCGGAATCGACACGTTCATCGAGGACTATCTCCGACGCGACGATTCCGTCGAAAGCACCTAGTCCTCCCGGTGCGCGCCCTTCCCCGCTGCCCCTGGCGAAGTCCTTTTTAGTTGACACGAAGACCCGTCGCACCTATATTCCGGTACCCGTCTAACCTGTTATGCCGACGGCACTTCGCACCGTTCACTCGCACGCCCCGTCAATAATCCACCACCACCCACAGCCCGAACGATTTCAACCGGCAAAGGCACGAGAAACTCGACGAGATCCGCACGCGCGGCATCGATCCCTACCCCGTCCGCTACGACGTTTCCCATCCCGCCCAGACCATACTCGAACAGGCGGAAGACCTGATCGAATCCGCCGGGCCAGTCACGGTGGCGGGCCGGATTGTATCCAAGCGGGGGCATGGCAAGTCCGGCTTTGCCCACCTGCTCGACCGAACCGGCCGGATCCAGGTCTACGTCCGTCTCGACCGGGTAGGCTCCGGCGAATACGAAATCTATGACCAGTTGATCGAGGTGGGCGATTTCCTGGGGGTAAAGGGCGCAGTCTTCAGGACCCGTACCGGTGAGATCACCGTCATGGCGGATGAACTGAAACTGCTGTCCAAGTCCCTCCGCGCCCTGCCCGAAAAGTGGCACGGCCTGCGGGATGTCGAAACACGGTACCGGCAGCGCTACGTGGACCTGATCATCAACCCCGGCGTCAAGGAGGTATTCCTCAAGCGCTCGCGGCTCATCCGGTCCATCCAGCGGTTCATGGACGACGAGGGATTCGTCGAGGTCGAAACGCCGATCCTCCAGCCCCTGTACGGAGGCGCGCTGGCACGGCCCTTCAAAACGCACCACCAGGCCCTGGACATGCCGCTTTACATGCGTATAGCCGATGAGCTCTATCTCAAGCGGCTCATCGTCGGCAGCATGGAGCGCGTATACGAAATAGGGCACGACTTCCGCAACGAAGGGATCGACCGTACCCACAACCCAGAATTCACCATGCTGGAGTTCTACATCGCCTACGTGGACTACCGGTATATCATGGACCTGGTGGAGCGGCTCTTCGTCCGTGTCTTCCAGGAAGTCAACGGCACGCTGAACCACACGTACCAGGACCAGCCCATCGACATGACCCCGCCCTGGCCGCGGCTTTCCATGCTCGACGCCATACGGGAGCACGCAGAGGTCGACGTTTCCGGCCTGGCGACAGCGGAGCTCGCGGCAGTATGCGGGGATCGGGGCCTCGATGTAAACGCCGAACTGGGCAGGGGCAAGATGATCGACGAGCTCTTCGAGCGCTTCGTACAGGACCGCCTGGTGAATCCCACCTTTATCACAGATTATCCCGTGGAGATATCCCCCCTGGCCAAGCGACACCGGGAAAACCCCGATCTCACCGAACGATTCGAGCTGTTCATCTGCGGGAGCGAATTCGCCAACGCGTTCTCCGAGTTGAACGACCCGGTGGACCAGCGCCGCCGGTTCGAAGAGCAGGCGGAAATGCAACGCAAGGGCGACGGGGAAGCTCACGCCATGGATCACGACTACCTCCGGGCGATGGAATACGGCATGCCGCCCACCGGGGGCTGCGGTATCGGAATCGACCGGCTGGCCATGCTGATCACGGACTCCGCGAACATCAAGGACGTACTCCTCTTTCCCCATCTGCGCAGGGAATCATCTGATGGCGCTACGTAAACGCTGGTCATACGAGTGGTTCATCGCCCTGCGGTATCTACGCTCCAAGCGGCAGACCCGCTTCGTCTCCATTATCACCTATATATCCGTCGGCGGCGTGCTCGTGGGCGTGGCCGCGCTGGTCATCGTCCTCTCCCTGTTCAACGGCTTCGAGAGCGAAGTACGGGAACGCATCATCGGGGAACGGGCGCATATCAACGTGTACTCGCTGCTTGGCGATGGTTCCATTTCCGGATACGATCCGCTGCTTGACATCATCCTGTCGGTGGACGAGGTGGTCTCGGCCGCACCCTACGTGCAGGAGAAGGCCGTTTGCACGCCGGTTCCCGCCACGCGCAGCGCGGCGGCAGGCGTAATCGTGCTCGGACTGGACGTCGAATCGGGCCGCCTGGTCACGAACCTCAAGGAGAACATCGCCTTCGGGTCCCTGGATCTGACGGCCGCGCCCGATCCGGGCAACCCGGAGGGAAGGCCGCTGCCCGGTATCGTCCTGGGCCGGGGACTCGCCGATCAGCTGGGGGTCATCGTCGGTGAAAAGGTGGCCCTGGGCAATATACAGAGTTTCTCCCTGACCTCGGCACTCACTCCCTACATCCGGCCCTACCGTGTCACCGGCCTTTCGGAAACCGGCTTCTACGAGTACGACGCATCCTCCGTGTACGTTTCCCTGGACGAGGCCCAGAAGCTGTTCCGGCTCGGCGACGATATCAACGGAATCGCCGTGAGAGTTTCCGACCGGGACGAGGCACGGCGCATTGCCGACGTGATCGAAGCGGATCTCAACCGGTACACGGAGGAGACGGCCGATTCATCTGTTGCGTCAACCTCGTCTGTAGCGTATTTTACGGTAGACTGGATGCAGCGGCACAAGGGGTTGTTCCGGTGGATGACCCTCGAGAAATGGGGTTCTTTCGCCATACTCAACCTGATCATCCTGGTGGCCGCGTTCAATATCGCCAGCACCCTGATCATGGTCGTGCTGGAGAAAACCAGGGACATCGGCATTCTGAAGTCCATGGGGGCTACCGGCGCCAGCGTAACCAGGGTGTTCATCATCCAGGGTTCCGTGGTCGGCATCGTCGGCACCCTGCTCGGCTGTCTGATCGGTTATGTGCTCTGCTGGATGCAGTTTACGTTTGAATTCATCTCCCTGCCGCCGGAGATCTATCTGATTGATGCGCTGCCCGTAAGGGTCGACATACTTGATTTCGTCAGCGTTGCCGCAGGTTCCATGCTGATCTGCTTGCTCGCGGCCGTCTATCCGGCCAGGAAAGCCGCCGGACTGGTTCCGGTCGAAGCGATACGACATGAGTAGCGAAGCGCCACGGGATGGACTGGAGGCGCCCGGAGGAACGGTCGCGGCCGACTGTTCGCCCGAAACGGACGGGACATCCTCGAACGGCGCAGTGCTGAGCGCCAGGGCGCTGACCCGGAGTTTCTTTTCCGGCGCCGGCCGTCTCGACATTCTGAAGGGCATCGACATCGACGTTCGGCGCGGGGATATCGTGGCGATTCAGGGGGCTTCCGGCGCGGGCAAAAGCACCCTGCTGCATATCCTCGGGACGCTGGACCGGCCCACCTCCGGCCAGGTTTTCATCGGCGAAACGAACGCCTTCGAACTTCCGGAAGACGGGCTGGCGGAATTCAGGAATCGCACGGTGGGCTTCGTGTTTCAGGCCCACCACCTTCTCCCGGAGTTTACGGCTCTCGAGAACGTGATGATGCCCCTGCTGGTGGGAAGAAGTCCGTGGGATTCGGCGCGTGAGCGGGCCGAAAGCCTGCTGGGGGAGGTCGGACTGGGGAAGCGCCTCGACCACAAGCCCGTGGAGTTGTCCGGCGGGGAGCAGCAGCGCGTCGCCGTGGCCAGGGCCCTGGTAGGCCGTCCGCACGTCGTTCTCGCGGACGAGCCCTCCGGAAACTTGGACCGCGGGAACGGGCGGGCCCTGCTGGATCTGATGTGGGACATGTCCCGCAGATACCGCCAGGCTTTTGTCCTGGTCACGCACGACGAGGACATAGGTCGCCGGTCGGACCGGATCTACCGGCTGGAAGACGGCCTGCTGAACGCGGTGGCGGGCCGGGAGCGCGGATGAAATCGACCACCTGTCCACAGTGCGGCATGTCGACCGCTGAATTCGGCAAATCGGGCCAGCTGGGATGCGCCGTATGCTACCGCGTCTTCAAGGATACGCTGGTACCGCTTTTCAAGCAGATTCACGGCTACGAATTCCATCGGGGAAAGATCCCGGAATCGGATCCGTCGCGGCAGCAGACGCGCCGTGCGCTGATCGACCTGAGGCGCGCGTTGAAAAAAGCGGTCGGACAGGAAGCCTACGAACAGGCCGCGAAATTGCGAGACCGCATAAACGAGCTGGAACGCGGCTCGGAATGGCATCACGCGATGCATGGATGACGACATGGAAAACCCGTATTCCGACCTGGCGGGCAAGGTGCCGCAGTGGTGCGACCCCGAGGGAGAAGCCGCGGAACTGGTCATCAGCAGCCGCGCCCGCCTGGCCCGCAACCTGACTACGCTGCCCTTCGTTCACCGTACGATAAAGAACGAGCGGTTCCGCGTGATCGAACAGGTGGACCGGGCGGTGCGGTCCGGCGGCGACGTGGCGCGGGCCGCGTACCTGTCGCTGATGGACACGTCGGAACTGGACCGCAAGGTGCTGGTCGAACGGCGCCTGATCAGCCCGGCCCTGGCGGATGGAACCCGTCCCGCCGGCGTGTTCGTCGGTCCCGGCGAAACCTACAGCCTCATGGTGAACGAGGAAGACCACCTGCGGCTTCAGGCCATCAGGGGCGGTCTGCAGGTGCGCGCCGCGTGGCAGGAAGCGGATAAAATCGATACCGAACTGAGTAAAACACTTGATTTTGCCTTCTCGGACGAGTTTGGTTATCTAACGACCTGTCCGAGCAATACGGGCACCGGCATGCGCCTGTCCGTGTTGATCCACCTGCCCGGCCTGACCCTTGCGGATCAGATGGATCACGTGGCGCGCGCCATGGAGGAGATCGGATTCACGGTGCGCGGACTGTACGGCGAGGGTACCGGGAGATCGGGAAACATGTACCAGGTGTCGAACCAGTGGACCCTGGGACATACCGAGCAGGAAATCGTCGAACGGCTCGACCGGGTAGCCCGGAGGCTGGCGCATTACGAAGAACGGGCCTGCGACGCGCTGATGGGCGGCGCGCGACGGCAGACGGAGGACCGGGTAGCCCGGTCGTACGGCCTGCTGAAGCATGCCCGCCTGCTGAGTGAGAAAGAAGCCCTGGATGCCCTGTCCTTGTTGAGAATGGGCGCATACCTGGGACTTCCGAATGGCATGGAGTCCACGAGGTTCAACCGGCTGCTGATATCGATACAGTCAGCCCATGTGCGGATGAACTCCGGCCGTTCCCTGACCGACGAGGAACTGGACGAGCGGCGCGCGGAGCTGGTTCGGGCGCACATGGAAAACTGAAACGACTGAAATGCCAGCCGGGTTTCCGAAACCCGGATCGTGAAGGGAGGGATGCTCAAGATGCCCCAGGGAAACAACAACAAGTTCACGGAACGGTTCAAACGGGTCATGCACATCGCCCGAGAGGAAGCCGCCAGACTTCAGCATGACTATATCGCCACTGAGCACCTGCTGCTGGCCTTCATCCGGGACGGCGAGGGGACCGCCGCGGCCATGCTGCGCAACATGGGCATCGATCTCGAAGACCTCAGGCAATCCATCGAAGAGGCCACGGTATCCCAGTCGAGTGCGCTGACCATCGGCCAGGTGCCGTTCACGCCGAGGGCGAAGCAGGCCCTGGAAATCGCCGCCCACGAAGCGAACAACATGAAATCGAAGTACGTGGGTACCGAACACCTGCTGCTCGCGCTGGTGCGGGACAAGCAGGGCATCGCGTCCCAGATCCTGTCGACCTACGACGTGACCTTTGAAAAGATCAAGGAAGAGATCCAGAACATCCAGAGCGACCGTTCCGTCACGAAGAAAGACGCCCAGCGCAGCCGGACGCCCTTTCTCGATCATTTCGGCCGTGACCTCACCGAGATGGCGCGCGGCGGCAAGCTGGATCCCGTCATCGGCCGCGACAAGGAAATCGAACGGGTCACCCAGGTCCTGAGCCGGCGCAAGAAGAACAACCCGGCGTTGATCGGAGAACCCGGCGTGGGCAAGACCGCCATCGCCGAGGGCCTCGCGCAGCGGATCGTGCAGCGCAACGTTCCTCAGATCCTGGAGAACAAGCGGGTGGTCACCCTCGACATGGCCTCCATCGTGGCCGGGACCAAGTACCGGGGACAGTTCGAGGACCGGCTGAAATCCCTCATGGCCGAGATCACCAAGTCGGATGAGGTGATCATCTTCATCGACGAACTCCATTCCATCGTCGGAGCGGGCGGCGCCGAGGGCAGTCTCGACGCCTCCAACATCTTCAAGCCGGCTCTCGCCCGGGGCGAGTTGCAATGCATCGGCGCCACGACGCTCGACGAGTACCGCAAGCACATCGAGAAGGACGGGGCGCTCGAGCGCCGGTTCCAGAAGGTGATCGTCGACCAGCCGAGCATCGAGGAAACCATCGACATGCTCAAGGGGCTGCGCAGCCGGTTCGAAGAGTACCACCACGTAAAGTACACGGACGACGCCCTCGAGTTCGCGGTAAAGCAGTCCGACCGGTACATCAAGGACCGTTTCCTCCCGGACAAGGCCATCGACATCATCGACGAGGCCGGCTCCAGGGCGCAGCTGTCCAAGATGACGGTCCCCGATGAAATCCGGGATATCGAAGAGCAGCTCCAGGCCATACAGGACAAGAAGGTGGAAGCCGCCCAGCAGCAGGAGTTCGAACGGGCGGCGGCGCTGAGAGACCGCCAGGAAGAGCTGCAGCGCGAGTACGACGAGGCCTTCATGGCCTGGCGCGAGCGGGTTACCGACGAGGTGGTGGTGGTCACGGAAAACGACATGGCGCAGATCATCTCCAGCATGACGGGCATTCCCATCTTCCGGCTCGAAGAGCAGGAATCCAGAAGCCTGCTGCGGATGGAGGACGAACTCAAGAAGCGGGTCATCGGACAGGACATGGCCATCCAGGTGCTGAGCAAGGCCATCCGGCGGTCGCGCTCCGGCCTGAAGAATCCCAACCGGCCCATAGGTTCCTTCCTTTTCCTGGGACCCACCGGCGTGGGCAAGACGGAGCTGGCCAAGATCCTGGCGTCCTTCCTCTTCCAGGACAACGACGCCCTGATCTTCATCGACATGTCCGAGTACATGGAAAAGTTCAACGTATCCCGCCTGATCGGCGCGCCCCCGGGTTACGTGGGGTTCAACGAAGGAGGGCACCTGTCGGAGAAAGTGCGGCGCAAGCCCTATTCGGTCATTCTGCTCGACGAGGTGGAGAAGGCGCATCCCGACGTATTCAACATCCTGCTGCAGATCCTGGACGAGGGGACGCTGACCGACAGCAACGGCCGCCGGGTGGACTTCCGGAACACCATTATCATCATGACGTCGAATCTGGGTACCCGGGATATCAACAAGGCCGGCGGACTCGGCTTCCAGCAGGAAGGCGCCAAGGTCGATTACGCCAAGATGGAGGCGACGGTCAAGGAAGAAGTGAAACGGCTCTTCAACCCGGAATTCCTGAACCGGCTCGACGAGGCGGTCGTGTTCCGTCAACTGGACCAGTCCGATATCTCCCGGATCATTGATCTTCAGCTCAAGGAAATCAACGAAAGGATGACCGAGCGCGGAATCAGGATCTCGCTGACGCAGAGCGCCCGGGAACTGCTGTCCGAAAAAGGTTATGATCCGGTCTACAACGCCCGGTTCATGAACCAGACCATTCAGCGCATGCTCGAGGATCCGCTTGCGGAAGATCTGCTGAAGGGCAAGTTTCACGACGGGGACGAAATCAGGGTCGGCAAAAAAGGCGAAAACCTGACGTTCTACAAGGCCGAGACCTCGGATTCCGACAAAACGCCCGTACTTTCCGAATCAGAAGCCTGAGCATGGGGTTCGCGGGAACCGGCGCCGCGGTAAGCAGGACCGGCTTTAGGGAACCCGACGAAAAAACGCGCGTAAAATCGACAGTCGGTTTGCCGCGTGTCATTCGTGTCGTCAAGCCACCTCGAGCCACCTGAGTACCCGCATGGACGGGAAAGCGATCTCTGTGTCCGATATGCCTTTCAAGTACCTGAAATCCTTCCTGGCCATGGCCCTTGCGGGCGGGATATTCCTCGCCGCTTCCCTGGGTCCCGCCAAAGTTTACGGACAACAGCAGCAGCCCCTGATCGCCGACGTGGTGATCGAGGGCCACGCCAATGTCGATGAGCCGCTGATCCGGTCGATGATCACCCTGAAAGCGGGAAATCTCTATAATCCCCGGGACGGTGCGACCACGATCAAGCAGCTCTATCGCCTGGGTCTGTTCGAAGACATTCGCATATATGCCAGCATGGGCGCCGCCGGTTTGATCGTCACGGTGAACGTCAGGGAATACCCGCTGCTGGACCGCCTCGAGTTTGAAGGGAACAAGAAGATAAAGAACGACGAACTCGAGCGCATATCCGGCATCTTCCAGGGCCAGGCGCTGAGTCCCTTCCGAAGAAAAGGCGTCCTGGACAACATCACCCAGGCCTACTACGAGAAAGGGTATCTGCTCGCCACGTTGACACCACGCGTGCTTGTGGAAAGAAACAACGCGATCATGCGGATTGAAATCGACGAGGGCGAGAAGGTCAAGCTGGGTGAGGTCTTCGTCGAAGATAACGTCTCCGTCTCCGAAAAACAGTTGCAGGAAGCTTTTCGAAAAAAATCCGATACGGAAGAAGATCATTTCTGGAAAGAGGGGGACCTGAGACGGAACCGCCTGCTGGATCAGTTCCAGAAGATCGTGGCGGAGTACCGCAAGCACGGATTCCGGGACGCGGAGGTCGTGGAGGATACGCTGTGGTTCAGCGAAGACCGGAAGCGGATGTACCTCAAGGTAAAAGTCAAGGAGGGCAGAAAGTACTACCTCGGCGATGTAGCTTTCGAGGGAAACACGAAGTTCACCGATGAGCAGTTGTCCCGCCTCATCAAGATCGACACGGGAAAGACGTTCAACGAGGAAGAATACCAGGAGAGCGTGTCGACGATCTACGAAGCGTACGGCGAACTGGGTTACCTGTACGCTACGCCGATCGCCCGGGAGTCCGCGGCCAACGACTCCACCATCGATCTGCACTTCGCGGTCGACGAAGGGGACCCGGCCAGGGTGCATCGTATCGACATCGTAGGCAATACCAAAACCAAGGACAAGGTCATCCGCCGCGAGTTGCTGATCAAGCCGGGGCAGACCTTTCGCCGCTCTTTGCTCCTGAGAAGCCAGCGGGACGTGTTCCAACTGAACTTCTTCCAAGATGTCCAGCCCGGACTGCAGCCCCTGCCGAACGGAGACGTGGATGTATCCTTTACGGTACTGGAGAAACCGACGGGCACGGCGAACGCCGGCGCCGGTTACAGCGGGCTTGACGGGCTCGTGGGTACCATTTCCATGGTCATCCCCAACTTCCTGGGCAACGGGCAGAGCCTGAATTTCAACTGGGAATTCGGCAACCGCCGCAATTCCATTTCCACCAGTTTCGTCGAACCCTGGCTCTTCGATACGCCGACCAGCGCCGGCATCGACGTATTCCGGACCAACAGGCAGTGGTTCCGGGAATTCAATATCATCCAGAAAGGATTCGGGATGTCCCTGGGGCGCCGTTTCCGCGGCACCTACTGGCGGATCAGGGGGGCCTACAGATTCTTCGACCTCAAGTATTCCAGTTTCGGTGAGCGCTACTACGCGGCGGCGCTGCAAGACACCACCCTCACCGATGCGCAGATCGCGGCGATTAACGGAAACATACGTCAGCGGGAGTCCCTGGAATCCAACAGCGGCCTGACGAGCCAGGTCTCCTTCTCCGTGACACGGGACAGCCGCGATTTCCCCCAGTTCGCCACGCGGGGCATGCGCCAGACGTCCCGTAGCGACGTCGCCGGTGTCGGCGGCGACGTGAAGTACCTCAAACAGACCCTGGAATCCGATTTCTATGTGCCTCTTTTCAAGGGCACGTCGGTTTCCCTGAGGGGGAGATACGCCGTGGCATTGAACCCCTTCAACGAACGGGAAGTACCGTTTTTCGAGCGTTTCTTTCCGGGCGGCGTCAGTTTCGATGGGATGATCCGGGGCTATGGCAACAACTCCGTGGGGCCCTATACCCAGTCGGGGGACGGAACCAGCAGCCGGGATGGCGGCCGGGTGATGAGCATTTTTACCCTGGAGTATCAGATCCCCATCGTCGATCAGCTCAGGTCTCAGCAGCCTGTTTACGCCGTGGCGTTCGTCGAGGCCGGAAACGCATGGGCGAAACTGTCCGAAGCATCGCCGCTGCCGGGCAATATGAAGAAGTCGGCCGGATTCGGCATCCGGATTATCATGCCCCTGGTGGGACTGTTGGGGTTCGACGTCGGCTACGGGTTCGACAAGCCGTCGGACCCCATCCAGGCCCTCCAGAAGAAACGGAGCGGGTGGCATACGCACTTTCAGCTCGGGCAGGTGTTCTGACTCATACGCCCGAGGAGGTTTCCGGAGCGATCCGGTACGCTAGGAGGATATAAATGGTTTCACCGAGGAAATTGACTCGTACCGCGGCCGTTCTCGCCGTGGTCTTGCTGTTGCCTGCCGTGGCGGAGGGACAGGAACTGAAGATCGGCTACCTGGACATGGAACGCCTGCGCCAGTCCTACCAGGGGTTCAGGGATGCGGAGGAGGCCTTTCAGAAGATAGCGACGGAAGTGCAGGAGCAGGTTCGGAACCGGCAGCAGGAAGTCGAAATGCTGAGTCAGCAGTACGAAGCCAGGAAGACCATGCTGACCGCGGCCAGGCGGCAGCAGGACGAGCAGAACATCCTGCAGAAGGAACAGGAGTTGATGCAGTTCGCCCAGACCCAGCAAATGCAGCTCGCGCAACAGGAAGTGGAACTGACCAGGCCGTTGCAGGAATCCATATTCAACGTGGTGCAGACCCTGGCCAAGGCGGAAAACTTTACGTATATCTTCGACGCCGCGTCGCTCATTTACGTGGATCCGCTGAGAGCGCAGGACCTCACGGGACAGGTCCTGGAGGAACTGCAAAAGGAAGTCAAGTAACCGATCGATGCGTCAGAAACTAGCCGATATAGCGACGCAGGTAGAGGGCGAACTCATCGGTGACGGATCCTGTATCATCGAGAGCGTCGCTCCGCTTGACGAGGCTGGCAAGGGTTCGATCTCCGTCCTGATCAACGCCCGGCAGAGCAGGCGGCTGGAGTCGACCGGGGCCACGGCGGTCATCGTCTCCCGCGAGATCGACCGGGCGCCGCTTCCCATCATACGCGTCGCGTCGCCCGAACTGGCCCTCGCGACCCTGTTGTCGACCTTTTTCGCCGGACATCGTCCCGCGGAGGACGGCGTTCATCCGACGGCCAGGTTACATCCTTCCGCGGAGGTGGATGAAAGTGCGGACATCGGACCTCATGTTTCCATCGGACCGCACACGTCGGTGGGCCGGAATGTCCGCATCGGCGCGGGCGTGGCGATCGGCGCCCATTGCAGGATCGGCGCCGGCACGTGGATTTTCGCCAACACGACGCTTTACGACCAGGTATCCCTGGGTGAAGGCGTGATCATCCACAGCGGAACCGTAATCGGCAGCGATGGATTCGGCTATTTCCAGGGAAGCGGCGGCGCCCGGAAGATCCCGCAGGTTGGCGGCGTTGAAATCGATGACGAGGTGGAGATCGGCGCGAATACGACGATCGACCGCGCGACCATGGGGATGACCCGCATCGGCCGCGGGGCCAAGATCGACAACCTGGTCCAGATCGGCCACAACGTCGTCATCGGCGATCATGTCACGATTTGCGCCCAGGTGGGCATCGCGGGCAGCACGGTGGTCGAAGCGGGATCCGTGATCGGCGGCCAGGCCGGACTCTCGGACCATATCAAAGTCGGCGCCGGATCCAGGATCGGCGGCCAGGCGGGCGTGACCAAGTCCATTCCCGCAGGCTCGACCGTATCGGGTTACCCCGCGCGTCCGCACAATCAGGCCCGGCGGATAGAAGCCGCCATCAAGCGGCTGCCCGACCTGCTGCAGCAGATCCAGACCCTGGAAGCGCGCATCAAGGATCTTGAAAGCCGGGAATAGCCGGGAGAAGGCGCCCAAAGCCGGAAAAGGCGGGCGTAGCCGGGAATTGACGTTCGGAAAAACCACCAGCCAGGAGAAAGCGGCGTACACATGCTCAAACATCAGCGTACCATAAAATCCTCCGCGTCCGTGAAGGGAATCGGCCTGCACACTGGAGGGGAAGCGACGCTGACGTTCAAGCCGGGTACCGTCAACGACGGGATCCGGTTTATTCGTGTTGACCATCCCGACAGACTGGAAATCCCGGCCGATATCGATTACGTGGTCGACACCACCAGGGGGACGAACCTGGCGCGCGACGGTGTCCGGATACACACGGTTGAACACGTCCTGGCCGCCGTGGCAGGACTGGGCGTGGACAACCTCCGTATCGAACTCGACGGCGCGGAGCCGCCGATTTGCGACGGCAGCGCCATTCCCTTCGTCAACGCGCTGCTGGAAGCCGGCATCGTCGAGCAGGACGCTCCCAGGGAATACCTGGAACTGGATAACCCGGTGCTTTACTCGGAACGGGAAAACGGCCTGCTGAAGGAACTCGTCGTCATGCCCTCAGACGATTTCCACCTCACCTACATGGTCGATTATCAGAAGTCCAGTCTCGCCAGCCAGCATACGGTGCTCTACTCGCTGGAAGACGAATTCGTCACCGAATTCGCGCCCGCGCGGACATGGACCTTCCTGAGTGACGTCAAGGCGCTGCGCGAAAGAGGGCTGATCAAGGGCGGCAGCCTGGAGAGCGCGGTCGTCATCGCCGACATGGACCTGTCCGAGGAAGAGCTGGACGAATTGAAGGACCTGTTCGGCGTGGAGGACAGGGTGGTGATCGGAGAGAACGGGATCGTGGGCACCCAGCCCCTGCGATTCGACAACGAGCCGTGCCGGCACAAAGCCCTCGACCTGATCGGCGACCTCGCGCTCCTCGGCGCTCCGCTCAGGGCCCAGGTATTCGGAGCGCGGTCCTCCCATTCCGCCAATGTCGAGCTGGTACGCAGAATACGCGGCGCCTGTGCGAAGAAGAAACCCGCAACTGAGACGGAAACTTCGCCTGCGACCGCGCCGGAAACGGTTCTGGATATCGAAGACATCCTGCGCCTCCTCCCCCATCGATATCCTTTTCTGCTCATCGACCGGGTGATCCACATGGAACCGGGAAAACGCGTTGTCGCATTGAAGAACGTGACCATCAATGAACCTTTTTTCGCGGGCCACTTCCCCGGCCATCCCGTTATGCCGGGTGTCCTGATCGTCGAAGCCATGGCGCAGGCGGGCGGCCTGCTGCTGCTCAATACGATCGACAACCCGAAAAGCAAAATGGCGTATTTCATGGGAATCGACCGGGCGCGGTTTCGCAAGCTGGTCAAACCCGGGGACCAGGTACGCTTTGAGCTGGAGATGATCCGAATGCGTATGCATGCCTGCAAGATGGAAGGCAAGGCCTACGTGGACAACGAACTGGTAGCCGAAGCCGTGCTCATGGCTATGGTTACGGACCAAGCGGGCCAGGCGGACCAGGCGGACCAGGCGGACCAGGCGGACCAGGCGGACCAGGCGGA
>JAPOYX010000089.1 GCA_026706345.1 Gemmatimonadota bacterium
GAACGCCGGCTGACGTTCAGCGAGCCCATACCGGACCTGCACGTCCTGCTCGCCGAAGCCCTCGACTTCGAGCTTGCAGGACCCGGCTTGTATGCGGTCGATGACCGCCGCTACTACATTCGCGTGCGCGACGCCGGCCGGACCTTCGTTCGCGACGCGGACGGTCGAAAACAGCTCCTGGCAACCCCCGGCGTCGATAATGCCCTCACCTACGAGATCCTGTTCTGAAGATGACTGTCGGGCTCACGAGCAAATGCCCACCCCGGGAACCGGCGCTGTCGTGCATCAGCCTGTTTGCATGCGCACTGCTGGCATGGACGCCGTCCGTCGGCGTCGGTCAGGCCCCACTTCCCCGTACCGCCGATTACTACTACCAGATCACCCCCTTACCGGTACCGGACGACATCGAACTGGAGGTGGGCGGTCTTGCGACCCTGCCGAACGGAAACCTGGGGGTGGCAACCCGGCGTGGCGATCTGTTCATTGTAGAAAACCCCGCCGGCGAGGACTCCGCGCCGCATTTCCGGCTATTCGCCAGCGGCCTGCACAAGGCGCTCGGACTCGCCTGGCGGAACGGCGCATTCTATTCCGCGCAGCGAGGCGAGCTGACGAAAATCACGGACACGACCGGGAACGGGCGGGCCGATGTGTACGAAACCGTCTTCTCCTGGCCCCTTTCCGGACATTATCACGAATACTCCTTCGGACCGGTATTCGCACCCGACGGCAGCATGTTCGTCACCCTCAATGTCGCCTTCGGCATAGGCAATACGGGCTGGTGGCGAGGTGAGAGCCCGGTAACCTGGCGCGGCTGGGCCCTGCGCATCGGCGAGGACGGGACCGTCCAGCCGTGGGCTACCGGGCTGCGTTCTCCGGCGGGATACGGCATGGTCGACGGCGAGTTCTTCTATTCCGAGAACCAGGGCGACTACGTGGGCTCCGGGTTCATCACCCACCTGGAACGAGGCGACTTCGCCGGTCACCCGGCCGGGCTGAACTGGTCCGGTCATCCGCTGTCGCCCGTGGAACTGACCCACGAGGCGTTGTACGAGTTGGTGGCGCCGCGTTTCCCGCGGCCCGACCAGCCGCCCGTCCAGCCTCGAAACATAGAGGACGAACCGCTGATTACCCTGGCATCCGTCGCCGCCGTGCTGCCCGATTTCAAGCTGCCGGCCGTGTGGTTGCCCCACGGCATACTCGGCACGTCCTCATCGGAGATTCTCGTCGATGACACCGGCGGCCGTTTCGGCCCCTTCGCCGGACAACTGCTGGTTGGCGACCAGGGACAGAGCACGGTCAACCGGGTCTTCCTGGAAAAGGTGAACGGCGTCTATCAGGGCGCTGCCTTCCCGTTCCTCAGCGGCTTCTCCTCCGGCGTGCTGCGGCTGGCCTGGGGCCACGACGGCAGCCTCTACGTCGGTCAGACCAGCCGCGGCTGGGGATCGACGGGAGGGGAAAATTTCGGCCTGGAGCGGGTCGTCTGGAGAGGCGATGTCCCCTTCGAGATGAAGGCCGTGCGCGCCATGCCGGACGGCTTCGAGATCGAGTTCACGAATCCCGTGGCGCGCGAGACGGCCTTGAGGCTGGCCAACTACCAGATCACCAGTTTCATCTACAAGTACCATGTGGTTTACGGCAGCCCGGTGGTCGACGACCAGCGGCACCGCATACTCGGCGCCGCCTTGTCCGAAGACGGCTCCCGTGTACGCCTCGCCGTCGAGAACCCGCGCCGCCACTACATTCACGAGATCCTGCTGACCGGCATCCACGCTGCCGAAGACGGCGAGCCGCCGCTGCACAATTCGGCCTACTACACGCTGAACGAGATTCCCGGCGGTGAGTTCATGACCGTCGCCGAACCGGTGGCGGAGCCGGTGCCGGCGCTGGAACCGGTGACCGCGCTGGCCGCCGCGGTTTTGCCGGGAAGCAGACCATCGGACGCCGCGTCCGGTGAAGCGGGGACATTCGGGCGCATCGCCGTTCAACCCGCGGACTGGGGCCTGCCGGACACCGTGCTCACCCTCGGCACCGTGCCGGGCCTTCTCTACGACCTTACCGAAATGACCGTGCGCGCCGGCGAGCGCGTAAAGCTGATATTCGACAACTCGGACGACATGCCGCACAACTTCCTGCTGGTGACGCCCGGCGCCGCCGACAAGGTCGGCGAGACGGCCCTGAAGATGGGTATTCGCGGGCCGGGCAGAGACTATGTCCCGGACATGCCCGAGGTGCTGTACTACACCAAGCTGGTCGAGCCGGGACAATCCGACACGATCTATTTCACCGCGCCCACCGAGCCGGGACTCTACGAATACGTATGCACCTATCCGGGCCACTACCTCCTGATGCGGGGTGTTCTACGGGTCATTTGACGGCCGGGACAACTCTCTCGCCTCGCTGGTGCTCCATCAATCTTGCAACGCCGTATCAGCGCGCCGTTCGGTTCCTCCAAGAGACGCGGATTTTCACGTCGCACCGCTCGCCGGGCGCCCGCTCCGGTCAGTGTCCCACGACCGGGTTTGTGAGCGTGCCGATACTCTCGACGGTGCAAGCCGCCACATCGCCCCTTCCGCCCCGGTCGGATACATCGTGCAGCAGCGTGTAACCGAAAATGAAATTCTCGGCGTCTTCCGGTGAAACGCGGCTTGCAGCGGTGCCGATCACGGCCGCGAACTCGCATTCATAGTCGAGATTGTGCCGTTGCGGCATCATCCGGATGGCCTCCCCGTCCGCGATGATCGTGCTGGGCAACTTGATGAAAACGTAGGGGTTCTGCCGGGTATCGTCCGGCGCCCGCTCCCAGATGCCGGCGATGGAGCCCGGAGGCGGGCCTTCGATCGGCCCGTCCATTTCCTCGGCGTGATCGGAGTAGTTGGAACCCGCGGCATACATGATATTTGGCATCAGCGGGGGCAAGACCTTTACCGAGTCGACGGCCTTGACGTAAGCAGCCTGGGTTCCGCCGTTCGGGGACGCGGCAGCCGCAATGGCTTGCAATCTTGGTCTCAGCTCTGCATAGCGAACGATTAGTTCCGTCATGTCATCGGGAATAGTCCCTTGTCCACCAGGCAATGCGTCGTTGGCTTGAGCGATGTCGACTACCAGGCTGTCATCCAGCACGATCCCAAGGTACGGCTCGGCTCCGTCTGCAAAGGTGCCCAGTTTGAACGTCACCGTGTCCTGAGCGTTCAGACAGTTCGGGCTTGACAGGACGACCAGTACGGGGACTATCCATTCGGTTTTCATTGGCGAACCTCCGCCTGATGAGGCATGGGCGTTTGTCGGGACCAGTCATGGTAGTGTATTACGGTCACGGACTGTCTCTGACCCGAAAATTACACCATGGTTCGTTGTGATGGAGCACTAGATGCGTGCCGGTAAATCGTGTGCTGTCGCGCTCCTGCTGGCGGCGACCGTACTTTCCGCCATCCCTGCGGCGAGCCAGACTCCACAGTCAGCACTGGTCAATCAGCGCTCCCAGGAAACCCTGGAGGCGGCGCGGGCTGCGTCTCCGCATACCCCTGACAGCGCCTACGCATACTTCAGTGACGAAGCCGAAGCAGTGATGGCGAGGGCAGGCGAACGCGTGTGGGATCCGACCCAACCACGTGAGGAGCCGCCTCGTACGGGCTGGGGAACTCCGGACCTGCAGGGTTACTGGTTGAACGTTTCGTATACGCCTCGTGAACGCCCGGAGGAACTCGGAGACAAGGCGCTCTATACGGTGGAAGAGGCTGTCCAGGCATTTCGGATAGCCGTCGCCCGGGATGCCTCGGTCGACCCGGCAACCGTCCACTACGACTGGACGGAGTTCGGTATGGACAATTGGCAAAGCCCCATCCGGCCGAATCGCAGGACGTCACTCGTGGTGGATCCTCCGACCGGACGATTTCCGCCATTGACCCCCGAGGGAATGGCGCGGCGCCGCGCGCCGGACCAGGGGGGCTTGACCATCGACACCCGTGGCCTGTTCGAGCGCTGCATCACCGGAAACCAGGGACCGCCGAGACTGCCCATCAGGCAGAACACCGGTGAATCCCAGATCATTCAAACTCCCGATCACGTGGTGATGATCACCGAGGCAAACAGTGAGG
>JAPOYX010000090.1 GCA_026706345.1 Gemmatimonadota bacterium
GCCGGACGACAAAGGCCGCATCAACACCTATCCCTCTTATCCCTATGCGGCCTGCGTGGCCGTGGTGGAGGTGGATGTTGAAACCGGCGTGATCACCCTCCTGCGCTATGTGACCGTCCACGACTGCGGCACCGTCATCAATCCCCTATTGGTCGAAGGGCAGTTTCAGGGCGCCGACGCACAGGGGCTCGGGGGGCTGATCTATGAACAGCTCAGCTATGATGACAACGGCCAACTCCAGACCGGGACGTTCATGGACTATACCCTGCCCACCGCCGTGGAAGTGCCGAGTGTTGAGATTCACCACCAGGAAGTCCCAAGCCCGTTCACACCACTCGGCACCAAGGGTGCGGGCGAGTCCGGCGTGTCCAGTCCGTTCGGGACCATCGTCAGTGCGGTGGAAAACGCCCTCGCGCCCTTTGGGGTGAAAATCCACGACACCCCGCTGACTCCACAACGGGTGTGGCGCATGATTCAAGCGGCCAAGAAGGGCAATAACGGAGGGGCGAAGGCATGATACGCGCACCCTTTCAGCTCCATAGGCCAGACTCGATCGACGCAGCCGTCCGCCTCTTATCCCGGTGCGCCCAAAACGGCGAAGACGCAAAGCTGCTGGCCGGGGGACAGTCGCTGCTGCCCAGCATGAACCTTGGCCTGGTCGCACCGGCTCATATCGTCAGCCTCAACCATGTCGCCGGTCTCGACTCTATTCGCCGGGACGGGGAGACGCTTGCCATCGGAGCGGGGGTTACCCACCGCGCCCTGGCCGGGTCTGAGGTGTTACAAGCGCACTGCCCGCTCCTCAGCGAGACCGCGGCCTGTATTGGCGATGTCCAGGTTCGCAACCGCGGAACGCTGGGCGGCTCGATTGGCCATTTTGACCCCGCGGCTGACTATCCACCCGTACTCGTCCTGCTTGACGCCGCCTTTCGGATTGTCGGCCCAGGCGGCGAGCGAACCGTTGCCGCAAAAGACGTCTTTGTTGATTATATGACTACCAGTCTGGCCGCGGATGAGGTTCTGACCGAAATCCGCGTTCCTGTTCTGTCCTCGGACACCGGCACGGCCTACGTGAAATTCACTAGGGTGGAAGGCGGCTTTGCCATTGTCGGCGTGAGCGCGTGCCTTTGGCTCAACCCGGATAGGACCTGTCGGTCCATCCGGGTCGGCATCTGCGGCGCAGCCCCCGTCCCGGTCCGTTTGACCGCTATCGAGAACACTCTGAAAGGGAAGACCGTGGACGACGCCTTTATTGAGGCGGTTGCGGATGCCGCATATGAGACGGCTCATGACCCGGTCGCAGAGTTGCACGCCGACGCGGATTACAAACGAGAGATGGTCCGGGTGTTTACTCGCCGGGCGGTAAAGACGGCGTTGGAACGGGCGGCCTAAGAAACGGTATGAGAAGGCTATGCACACTACCATTCAACTGACAGTGAACAATGCCCCGTGTGAAGCCACGGCCGATACGCGCACGCTCCTGGTTGATTTTTTGCGCGATCAACTCGACCTCACCGGTACCCACCTCGGCTGTGCCACCGGCAATTGCGGCGCGTGCACCGTCGTGCTTGACGGTCTGACGGTCAAGGCGTGTACCGTTCTGGCTGCCGATGCCGCCGGCTCCGCAGTCACCACCATTGAAGGCTGGACACGAGATGCCCGGCAATCGGGCGACCTGCATCCGATCCAGGATGCCTTTGTCAAACACCACGCTTTACAGTGCGGCTTCTGCACCCCCGGCATGGTGTTGTCGGTTCAACAACTGCTGAAGGAGAAGCCGAACCCGACCGAGGCGGAGATTCGGCACGGCATAGCCGGCAATCTGTGCCGCTGCACCGGCTATGCCAGCATTGTCAAGGCGGTTCAGGAAATCGCACGCATGAGCAGCGAGTAGCGCCAGGGCGGGGATTCTTCACTCCGCCGGCTTCTTGAACTTGAGCGTCATGCGGTCGCTCTCTCCAATCGCCAGATACTTTTCCCTGTCCTCGTCTCCGAGACTGAGAGCGGGTGGCAGGGTCCACACGCCTTTAGGATGATCGCGTGTATCTTTCGGATTGGCGTTTATCTCAGTCTGGTCCACGAGCTTGAAGCCCGCTTTTTCTGCCATTCGAACGGTCGCCGCCTCGGTGACATAACCCGAAGACGCCTTGGGGTCCTGTTCCGTGTTGGGGTCGGCCCGGTGCTCCACCAGACCGAGAATCCCACCCGGCTTGAGCGCTGCATACATGGCGGCAAAAACCCCGTCGGCCGTCCCGGCGCTCATCCAGTTGTGGACGTTGCGGAAGGTCAACACCATATCCGCCGAGCCTGCGGGGGCAATATCGACCTTGTTGGGCGGGGCGAGTTCGGTCACCGTTGGCGTACCGTACACCTCGGGATTAGCGGCCAGTTTCTCGTCAAGGAGGGCGTTCAGCCGCTTCATGTACGCAACCTCTGAGTCCCTGTCGAACCCGGCCAGATAGAAGCTTCCCTGGTCTTTCAGATAGGGAGCCAGAATCTCGGTGTACCAGCCTCTTGACGGTGAGATTTCAACTACCGTCATATCCGGCTTGAGCCCCATCCAGGTCAGGGTTTGCGCGGGATGGCGGTATTGGTCGCGCGCCTTGTGCTCGGCCGAGCGATGTTCCCCGTCAATGGCGGCTTGCAGGGCAGGATCGACGCCTTCTGCCGCGGCGTGATGGTCGGCACGAGCCGGTCCAGCGAAGAGCAGGCCAATACTCAGAGCGAGGCAGCAGTGGAGAAACCGAGATATGAATGTTTTGTGCATGAATCCTTCTCCTTCTTCCGTCGTGAATTCGTCGTCCGTCTGCAAGCCTTACCTGTTCTGGATATTTCTGCAATCCCCCAGAGGCGTCCCCTGGGACAGGGAG
>JAPOYX010000091.1 GCA_026706345.1 Gemmatimonadota bacterium
CGCGTCGAAGAAACGACGCTCTTCATCGAGCAGGCCCAGACGGTTTATACACAGTCCTGACCTGCTTTTCTCACCGTCTGCCGGCCGAAGCGCGCGGTAAGACCGCCATGACTTCCTTGCAGTTGCTTGCCGTGCTTGATGTACTTTCAAGTACACCTGTGAGCGCCAGGCGGCTCGCGCCTCGTCCTGACGGCCCTCTCACCCACTTCGTCTCGCCACGCGGTGAGAAATGCAGGCCGGCTTTCCGCCAACATCGAGGCCCAAGTCGTCGGTCACTTGATCAATACCGATTCGGTGCCGCCGGCTCGATTTTCACACGGAAAGGAATCCGATAAGCTTTTTCAAGATGAGCGCCGACCTTCAACGTATCCATGTAAAGATGCTTGCCCAAGCGCCGCCCGGCTTCCGATTGGACCCATTCCTGGTGATCTTCGGCCGATGGCGGCAGGACAAGAATCATCCTGCGCAGTGGGTCGACCTGGCCGACTACGCGCACATGGCGCGAGGCCCGGGAATCCTTCTGGCCGGCCATCAGGGCAACTTCGCGATCGACCTCAACCGTCCTGGGCTCGGGGTGCTCTACGCCGGGAAGAAGGACTTCGGCGGATCGAATGACGAACGGATCGTCGAGGCATTCCGGCGCTGCCTGGATTTGGCGAAGGCCTTGGTTGCGGAACCGGCCTATCCCGCCGAACTGCAACTCAGGCCGGAAGCATGGGAGTTCTACATCAACGACCGGCTTCAGTTTCCGAATAACGACGTGACGGATGGCATGCTTCGACCCGCCATCGAAGCCGCCTTGAATAAGCTTTTTGGGGAGGGAGGTTGCGACATGATGCGGGACAATGATCCGCAACGCCGTTATGGATTCTCCATCCGAGCCGCCTCCGGCCTGACCCTCGACACCTTGCACCAGCGAGCGAAAGCTGGGTAGCGCGAAGCGACGCATCTCATAGCCATTCCGGCCGCCCCCCCCTTCTACAATTCCAGTTTCCAAGGCGGCCGGTATTCACGCCTCAGGTAAGTCCGGGCCTCCTTGTTATCCGTAGTTTCTGTCTCGGGATTCCACTCGATGCGCTGGCGGCTCCGCAGAGACACGTTTGCCAACAGGCAGGTTGCAGTGGAGCGGTGACCGTTCTCGATGTCGCTCCTGGGCGGCTTGCGGGTTTTCATGGACTCGATGAAATCGGCCCAGTGGTCGGTCGTGGTCTCGTTCTCGATCAATCTCGCCATGCGTTGGCGGCTGCCGGCAGCGATGGGCCTGGTCTCCGGGATGATCTCCCAACCGCTGCGGTCCAGGAACAACGTTCCCTCTGTGCCGTGGAAAAGAATGCCGTAGCCTTGGTCCCACATCGACTGTGCGTTTGCGCCGCGGTTTTCGTAGACGCATGCAAAACCGGGAAACTCGTACGTAGCTTGGATGGTGTCGGGCGTTTCACGATTGTCCTGGAGCGCGTACTTGCCCCCGACGGTGGTGATGACGCGCGGGCCCTTCTCTTCCATCGCCCACAGAACGATATCCAGCAAATGGACGCCCCAGTCGGTCATCATGCCGCCGGCATAGTCCCAGAACCAGCGGAAGTATGAGTAGTGATTCGGGTTATAGCCGAAGCGGTTCTTGTTGAATGCACGTTCGGGAGCGGGGCCGAGCCACATGTCCCAGTCGAGGTCATCGGGCGGGTCGGTGTCAGGCGGATTGCCGATGCCTTCGGGGAACTCGTTGCCGTAATTCCATGTCCGCACGAAGCTGATGTCGCCGAGCTTGCCGCTTCGAACAATCTCCACCGCCTTTTCGAAGTGCTTGCCGGACCGTTGCTGCGTGCCGACCTGCACGATGCGCTTGTACTTGCGGGCGGCCTTGACCATCATCCGGCCTTCATGGACGGTCACCGAGACGGGCTTCTCAACGTAGACATCCTTGCCGGCCTTGCAGGCCTCGACAGTCATATAGGCGTGCCAGTGGTCGGGCGTCATGATGCACACCGCATCGATGTCGTTGGCCGCCAGCAAGTCGCGGAAGTCTCGATATACCTTCACGCCGGGCGCCATCTTGAGAGCCAAATCGATGTTCGGCTCGTCGACTTCGCTGATGGCGACG
>JAPOYX010000092.1 GCA_026706345.1 Gemmatimonadota bacterium
CTTTCGGCGCCCGGCCCGGAGCGCCGTATCGGGTGCGTCATGGCCGGAGCCGAGCACGACTGGCTGTTGTCCTTCGATGACCGGGTCACGCAGGACCTGCCCGCCTCGGCGGCCATGCGGGCGCTTGATGTCACCGTGTTGCACGATGTGCTGTTCGAGCGTTTTCTGGGCTTACCGCCCGCCGTCCAAAAGCAGGCCGTCTCGTATACGAGCGATACTGACGAGGCGCTGCAACGTGTGAGCGCCGGAGACGCTCAGGCCGCTTTTCTCCTGCGCTCAACAACCTTTGAGCAGATTCAGCAGGTCTGTGCCGGCGGCGAGACCATGCCGCAGAAGTCAACCTATTTCTACCCCAAGCTGTTGACCGGTCTGGTATTCTACCATCTGGAGCAGGGCTAGCTGCGGACAGAGTCGATCAGAATCGCCGCCCGCCACCACCGCCGCCGAACCGCCGTCGTTCCGGTGGACGCGCGGCGTTGACCTTCAGCACCCGGCCAAGGACTTCCTGGCCGTTGAATTTTTCAATAATCGCGTCGGCCTCTTCCTTCGATCCCATTTCAACAAAGGCGAAGCCCTTTGATTGTCCGGAGAAACGGTCGGTGACAACGCTGACCGAACTGACCGTGCCGACCTCGGCAAAGACCTTTTCCAGGTCGGTGTTTCCCGCGGAATAGGGCAGGTTGCCGACAAAGAGCCGGGTGCCGGATGACGGACGGGGCTGGGAGGGCGGGCGGTTCGCAGCCGGGGCAGGTCTCCCGCGCCCACCATCCCGAGTGGGTATGGGACCGCCGCGGCCGGGTTTGACCTCATTGACGGTGAGGGCCTGTCCATCGACTTCTTTGCCATTCAGGTCTGAGATGGCCGCCTGAGCGGCAGTTTCCGTCTCCATTTCGATAAAGCCGAACCCCCGAGACAAACCGGTGGCAGGGTCGGTGATGAGTTCGGCAGAATGGAGGTCCCCAAATGGGGTAAATAAGTCTTCAAGCTCGGGAAAGCAGAGCATGGGGGGAAGATTGCCAATGTATAGTTTAACAGCCAAAAATATGTCTCCTCTCGTGCCGTTTCATCTTATCTACCCTGTCGATCCTGAGGTGGAGGTGGAAGGTAGCAAATTCTCATTTTGATTACAATAAAAAATGAAGAAGGGAAGACCGGAGAATTTATTGTCCCTCTCCCGTTGAGATGATAGCATTTTTGTTCTGAATAGATTCCAATCTGGTACGGTGCTTTGGGACAGCATGGATACGCAAGCCTCGACCTACAGCCTTTCGGCGGTTATTCTGAGCGGTGGGAAAAGTTCGCGCATGGGGAGGCCGAAGGCGCTGCTGCCCTTTGACGACAAGCCGCTTATCGCTCACCTGGTCCAGCGGCTGTCCCAACGCTTTTCCGATATCGTTGTGGTCGCCGCACCGGACCAGACCCTGCCGGCCCTGCCGGTCACGCTGGTGCATGATACCGTGGCCTATCAGGGTCCGGTCGGAGGCCTCTACTACGGCCTGCGAGCGATCCGCGGCGCGGCGGCCTTTGTCACGTCGTGCGATGTGCCCTTTCTCCAGTTGCCGTTCATCGACTATCTCGTCTCGCAGCTCGATCACAACGGCCGTGACTATGATGTGGTCGTCCCCGTGTGGCAAGTCCGGCTTCAACCGCTGCACGCCGTGTATCGAAGGCGTGTCGTCCCCCATTTGCAAGAACAGCTCGCCACCCAACGCCTCCGTCCGGTCTATTTGTATGACACCGTGCCAACCCGGAAAGTATCGCCAACGGAAATCAAACGCTTTGACCCCGAGGGGCTGAGTTTCCTCAATATGAACACCCAGGCGGACTATCAGGCCGCCCTGGTCCGGTGGCGGACGCTGTCTGCGCCCATTTCCTGCACGGTGGAGTTGTTCGGCGTCGCGCGCCTGACCGCACACACCCCGCGCGTCCCGTTGACCCTTTCGGCTGAGGCAACCCTCGGAGACGCACTGGCTGTCTTAGGGGCGGAATGTCCCGCCCTCCTGGGTGCGGTGCTGTCCGCGGATGATACGGGACACACCAGCTTACGGAGCGGCTATACCTGCAACATCAATGGGAAAGATTTTGTTCGAGACGCGCACACCCGTCTCCGGGCGGGTGACAGCCTGTTGATCTTGTCGAGCGATGCGGGCGGATAAACCATGTACGGGTTCCACGGTCGTCTGCTCCGTATAGACCTCACCACGCAGTCCTACTCCTGGCAGGACATCGACGCGTCCCGGCTCACCGCGGTGCTGGGCGGTGTGGGCCTGGGCGCGTCTCTGCTGTACGATCACGCACCTCCTGGCGTGGAGCCGTTCTCGGCCGACAATCCGCTCATTTTCACCAGCGCCCCGCTGGTCGGAACGGGCCTGACCACCACCGCCAAATATGCGGTGGTCACCAAGTCGCCCCTGACCGGTTTTATTGCGGACTCGCTCTCCTCCAGTTTTTTCGCCCTGGAGCTCAAGCGGGTCGGAGTCGATGCGCTGGTGATTACCGGCGCGGCCGGGCAACCCACCTATCTCCTGATAACGGACGACGGAGTCGAGTTCCGAACGGCAAGCCCTCTGACGGGGCTGAGCGCCCAGGAAACCGAAGAACGCATTCGGCACGCGGAACGCGCGGAAAAAGAAGCGGAGGTCCGGGTAGCTGCCATCGGGCGGGCGGGGGAAAACCTCGTGCGGTTTGCAACCCTCAGCAACGAGGGCCGGCATGCCGGACGGGGTGGCGTCGGCGCGGTGTTCGGTGCCAAGCAGCTCAAGGCCGTTGCCCTGCGAGGTCATTGCCGGGTGGCAGTGGCCGATACGGAGGCGGTGGAAAAAATTGCCACCACACTCCGCGAGCGGAGTGTTGGGCCACAGACGGCAAAATACCGTGAAATTGGGACGGTGGCGAACCTGGCGGTCTTCGACCGGCTGGGCAGTCTGCCGACCTATAATTTTCAGAATACCCCGTTTGCCCAGGTGGAAGCGCTCAGCGGGGAATCTTTTATCACCAATAGTTTCAGCCAGACGCACGGCTGCGCCGCGTGCACGATTCGCTGCGAGCGCCTGTTTCAATCCCTGAGCGGTGAGGCTCAACGGCTTGAATATGAAACCCTCTTTGCGTTTGGTCCGCTGTGCGGCATCGAGGAGCCGGACGCGATCCTGCGGGCCGCCCGGCTGTGCGACCAGTACGGACTGGATACCATTAGTACTGGCGGCACTCTCGCCTGGGCGGCGGAATGTGCGGGCAAGGGTCTCTGGCCCGAGCTGCGTGCGACAGGGCTGTCCTTCGGCAACGCGGAGGCGTTTCTCGGCTTGATCCCAGACATTGCCCACAGACGAGGAGTAGGGGCGGTCCTGGCCGAGGGCTCGCGGCGGGCGGCCATCCGCATCGGGGGAGAAGCGGAGCACTTCGCCATGCATATCAAAGGCATGGAGCTGCCGGGCTACGAGCCACGCAGCCTCAAGACCATGGCGCTCGGTTTAGCGGTCAGCCCGCGTGGGGCCTGCCATAACCGCTCGGGGGCGTATGAGGCGGACTTCTCAGGCCAGGTTGATCGTCTGCAAGCCGATGCCGGTCGCGGGGCGCTGGTTGCCGCGTCCGAAGACTTCTCCGCGGTCCTGGACTCACTGATTGTGTGCAAGTTTTTACGCAAGTGTTTTGAGGATTTTTACGCCGACGCCGCTCACCTTATGAGCGCGGTGACGGGGTGGGATCATACTGCCG
>JAPOYX010000093.1:0-1753 GCA_026706345.1 Gemmatimonadota bacterium
CGTTTATATCGGCACTGCGGCTCTAATCGCACTGAACTGTAACAAGCCGCTGTACGTGGACGATTATCATGCCATCGGCGCCGAGCCCTACGCCTGCCATCACTGCCATACCGGCCGCTGCCCGGTCGGCATTACGACGCAGGACCCGGAGTTGATGAAACGGCTGGATATTGACGCGGGCGCCGAGCGGGTTGGCAACTTCTTTAACGCCATGACGCTGGAAATCCAAATGCTAGCCCGCTCCTGCGGGAAGTCGGATGTGCATGCCTTAGAACCTGAAGACCTGCGCGCCTTGACGCTGGAGTCCTCCATGATCACCGGGATTCCCCTGGTTGGAACCAACGTGGTCTTTGCCGGAGGACCGGGCTGGAAACCGTCGTCCGAACGGTAGTCTCCATGTCGTTTCTTCTGGCCTGTCCCAACTGCGGTGAGCGGAGCGTGTACGAGTTTCGCTCGGGCGGGGAGTTCCGGCAGCGCCCATCCGCGTCGGTTTCGTCACACGAGTGGGCGCGCTACCTGTATCTCCGAAAAAACGAGGCCGGTGAGACGACCGAGTGGTGGTATCATCAGTTGGGCTGTCGGCGCTGGTTCTTGGCCGTTCGTGACACGCGTACAAATCTCGTCAAAGAAACCTATGAGCACGACTAGACTCCCGCCCCACCCGGCTCACGTCATCGACCACGAACAAACCCTGACCTTCTCCTTTGCCGGGGAACGCATACAGGCACGGGCGGGCGATACCATCGCCTCGGCGCTCTACGCCGCGGGCCGGCGGACTTTCAGCCGGAGTTTCAAATATCATCGCCCGCGCGGGCTGTTATGCGGCGCGGGGCAGTGCCCGAACTGTCTCATGAATGTGGACGGCACCCCCAGCGTCCGCGCCTGTACCGAACCCGTCCGGCAGGGCATGCGCGTCCAGCCACAGAATGCGTGGCCCTCGCTCAGGCATGACCTGTTGTCCATTATTGACCGCTTCGACTGGCTGCTGCCGATTGGCTTTTATTATAAGACTTTTATCCGTCCGCGTTTTTTCTGGCCGTTGGCGGAAAAGTTTCTCCGCCGAGCCGCCGGCTTAGGAGAAATCAATACCCAGGCAAAGCCAAAAGGCGGCTATGACCACGAGTACCGCCACACCGATATTACGGTTATTGGCGGTGGACCGGCCGGTCTGACCGCAGCGTACGAGGCGGCCAACCTCGGCTGTCAGGTGACGCTGATTGACGATCAGCCGGAACTCGGGGGTCACTTGCGGTTTCAGACCGGGACCTACGAGAACATCGGCGAGCAGAGCGGCGTAACCGGCTTCGCCCTCGCCCGGACATTGAGGGATCAAGTCACGTCACAGCCGAACGTTGATATTCTGTCGTCCGCCACGGTTTTTGGTGGCTATGAAGGCGAGCTGCTGGGCGTCATGCAGGCCAAGCGGCTGATTCATCTGCGCACCCAACGCGTGATTATTGCTACCGGGAGCCACGAATATCCGGCCGTTTTTGCAAATAATGATTTACCCGGGGTCATGCTCGGCAGCGGTGTCCGGCGACTGCTGCACCTGTATGGCGTACAGCCCGGTACCCGAGCGGTGGTGGTCTGTCACGATGACACGGGCTGGACTCTTGCCGGTGAGTTGCTCAGTGCCGGTATCCGGGTCGCGGCGGTGGTGGACTCTCGCTATAGACTGCCGGACGCTCCGGATGGAGAACAGCTCCAGCGCAGCGGCGTCGAGGTGCTCACCTCCTACGCTATCCAGGCCGCC
>JAPOYX010000093.1:1763-2477 GCA_026706345.1 Gemmatimonadota bacterium
TGAGGGAGCCCTGGTTGTTCCTCTCGATGCCCAGCGCCGTCCCTTTCCGCATGCCAGCCGTTTTATTCCGTGCGACCTGATTTGTCTTTCGACCGACCGGACCCCGACGGCCGCTCTGGTGGCGCAGAGCGGGGGCGAACTCGGCTATGACGAAGCGCTGGGGCAGACGGTTCCGCAGCAGCTTCCTTCGCAGGTGTTGTGTGCGGGAGACGTGACCGGCATTCATCATTTGCCGGCGACGCTCGTCCAAGGACGCCTGGCCGGGCTCCGGGCCGCCCACAGTCTGCGCGCCTCAGAAACGTCTGCCGCTTCTTCTCTCCAGACTTTGCAACACGAGTGCGAGACCCTGGAGCAGGAGTATCGGCGGCACTATGAGCCCTACCCGCATCTCAGCCACGCCTGGACCGACAAAAAGCAGTTTGTGTGTGTCTGCGAAGATATTACCCATAAGGACCTGGCTCAGGGAGTCGCCGAGGGCTTTGACGAGGTCGAAACCCTCAAACGCTACAGCACGTTTTCAATGGGGCCGTGTCAGGGTCGCATGTGTGCGACTTCGTCAGCACGGATCTGTGCCCGATACGCTGGCGCTGAGCTGGCAACGCGGACGACCACGGCCCGTCCGCCCGTGACGCCGGTTCCCCTCGGCGTGCTGGCCGGACGTGGGCATCAGCCGGAAAAACATACCCCTCTGCACCAGCGCCATATCGCGCTTGG
>JAPOYX010000094.1:0-2303 GCA_026706345.1 Gemmatimonadota bacterium
AGACGAGCAGGCAATCGAGCCCCGCCATGTCCATGCGCCAGCGCACCTCATGCCAGCGGCGGTCCCGTTCCGCCTCCGTCAGGTCCGGCCACTCTTTGCTCAGCGACCTAAAATCAGCCCTAGCGCTCGCCATTATCTTGCGTCCTCCGCTGTTCAGTGTACATGTCCATCACTCCATGATATCGAGGCCTGGCGCCCTGAAAGGGCGTGCGCTGGAGATTACTGTGCGCTGTACCTGGTAAAGGCCCCTCTGGCAATCGGTATCGACGAAGGCCCTTCGGCCGCGAAAACAGTACCGTCGGCGTCCACAGCCACCCCTTCACCAGCAGTAGAGTGATAGCCACGATTCTCGTCGGGATATCCCGGAATAAAGGCAGTCAATCTGTCTTCGTTCAGTGGGCCGATGCGAACGCCCGCGATCCAGTTGACATGGCGGAAGGGATCAGATTCGGAATCGATCGCGTAAACCAGGTTGTCATCTGTAATAAATATTCCGCTAATGCGGCCATAGCTGTAGCGAGATTCCAGATAGTTGCCTTCCAGATCGAAAATCTCCAATCGATGATTTCCGCGATCCGCTACCCAAAGTCGGTTCTGCGAATCAATCTCGAGCGCATGGGGTGTACGAAACTCGCCATGAGCCGCACCGAGCTGACCCCACTGCATGATGAAGGTGCCATCGGCAGCAAACTTGAGGATACGACCTGTTTGGCCAGCCCGCCTGCCCTGTTCTACTGAGTCGGCAGTTGTCATGCCTTGGCCCGCGTGGCCGTCGGATACGAAGATACTGCCGTCTTCTGCAACGACAACGTCGTTCGGTCCATTGAAGTGGGCGCCGTCGTTGCCCGTCTGACCCGCTACACCCAGACTCATCAAAAGTTCACCATCCGGGCTGAATTTGTGCACTTGCTGGCCCTTGGTGCCGCTAGCGTTAGTGGCAAAGTCCGTGACCCAGACGTTGCCTTCATAGTCCGCATGGATCCCGTGGGGAATTGTGAATATTCCCGCCCCAAAATTGGCCAGCACTTCGCCCGTGCTGCGATCTAACTTGAATATCGGATCTACCGGATTGGTATCACAGTTCACTGAGCCGCCGGCAGCGCCACCGCCACCGCCGGCTCCACAGCGCTCATAGGCCCAGATATGGCCATCGGTGGGATCGATATCGATACCCGCAGTGTGCCCCCAAACTCGCCCGGCGGGCAGTTCGCCCCACTGGGTGTTGACCACAGGATTTGGATTGGAGAAGCCTTCGCCGGTGACGATATTACCGTCGACTGAGCTGCCTGAGCTGCAGCCTGCGACAAGAACAACAGCCCCCGGAACAGCTAACTTGATTCGATTTATGAACATTTTTCTTGCTCCACTACGGGTTGGTCGCTTATTCGTTGGACACGCTACATTTCATTGACGAACGAATGATTCCTTACTCGAGCACCTTCCCGCCCGGTGCAACCACCCTGATCAGCTGCATGGACGGCGAGCCGTCCACAGCGGGTCTTCCGGTCACCGTGACTCGGTCCCCGGGATTAAGGTCATCGGTTCTCCAGCCTCTCCTATACAGGGTCGGTCCGGAGCTCGTCTCGGAGTCCCAGATCACCGCTTCGCCCGTTTCCCCTTCCACCTCCACCAAGAGCCGGGAATGGGGACTGATCATGCGAAATTGGACAACCGTCCCCATGATCGTCACGGGACGCTCATCGGCATACCTTGCCGCGGTGTTGTGATGTCCGAACACCGGTCCGGCAACGGCGAGCAGGACTGCCCAAGCAGCGAAACCTGCAAACCATCTGTTTTTCATTCCGTCTCCTTCATGACTGCTCTGATCCCCTCTCTAGGGCAGCCTTCGGCCAAGAGCGGGATCTTCAGTTCAGCGGAAAGCGCGCGATACGATCCTGATTGCTGCCGACCCAGATCTCGTTGCCAACCCGTATGGCCGCGCTTGCGCGCTGCATCGAGGCGGTTCCGTCCGCACCGCCAAGGCGCGTGACGGCCAGCGACTCCGGATCCACTTCAACCACCGACCAGCCTGCAGCGCAGCCCGTGCCGTCGCACGTTGCCGGGTCGACAGCGTTGCGGCCGGCGATCAACAGCTTCCCATTGCCGTCCCAGTGAACGTTGTCCGGTCGCATCGGCACCGACACCGTGCGCTTGCCGATCGGCGTCGCGCGACGGTCGAAGCGGACCAGTTCGTGCGTACCACTCGCGGCAACGTACAGGTAACGCCCGTCTTCCGACACATCAATTCCGTTCGGCAGCGACAGCTCGGTGCCGGGCAGCGGTTGCAGCGACCCGCCCGGATG
>JAPOYX010000094.1:2313-5757 GCA_026706345.1 Gemmatimonadota bacterium
CAACGTCCTCGTTGCTCACATTCGCGTCACGCATCCGCGTCGCCACAAAGCCCCCGTCGGCGAGCCGAATGACGGCGTTGAAGTAACCGTCCTGCTGCAGAAGGACGCACCCCGTCCAGGTCAGCACAGGCGCCGCGCCGCGAAGGTCGAGATCGTAGACTTCGATCGCTTCTCGTTCACCGTGGCTCGTGGTGTAGAGGCTGAAACGCCGCGGCGACGTTTCGGTCAGGCTGATTCCGTGCACGTCGAACGCCTCAAGGTTCAGCGGGCCCGGACAGCCGCCGAACGTCCCCGTGTCGTGCTGTTGTCTGAAGGCGCTGCCGTGAATCAGCTCCGAGTGCGTGCCCGTCGCAGGATCGATCAGATACATGTGACCGGGCGCACGATGACCGGACGCAAGCACCAGACCGGTGGATCCGACATTCACGACATCTTCCGGAAGAACGAAGCCACACAGATAGCTCAGTCCCTGCTCGTTACGACACTCCGACGAGGGCGCGCCGCTCGCACTCTGAGCGAGGACGGAGGACGTGACATCAGCGGCGAAAAGAACGACTACCACGGCAGCCACTCCCCCTACACGATGAACCTTGTCAAGCGACAGCATGTCGTGCTCCTTTATCCGCTTATTCTAGTTGCAGTCGGTCCCTCACGCGGCTTCGGCGGTTGCATACCGCCGCGTCGGCCTGGAGTCCGTTCGCGGTTCATCGGGTACCGGACCACGCCCGGACCGAATCGGGAACAGCCCGGGGGTGTTACCCTCCACGCGCATTGACCGACCGGGCGCCGCTGGCCGTTGTCCGCTGAGCAGGCGCAGGCCTCCCTGCTCGAGATTGCGAGCCGCGTTGACGTCGCGATCGTGTTCGGCGCCGCGCGCTTCGCACCGCCAGCACCGCTCCACAGCCGCGAAGAATCAACACACGTCACCGACTCGCCGCGGCGCCGGTATGCCTTGGTCCGGCATCCCAGTGCGCGGTTCCACACCCAGCGTGCTGCGCCGAAGTAATCCTCCAGCCGCCGGCGTTGCGCTGCGGTGGGATAGCACCTGAGCAGGTGAGTGCGCTGTATCGATCTGGGCATGCGTACAGTATACCACAGCAACCCTCACGGGACCGACCACGGGTCAACGGCGCGACGACCCGGCGCTCCGCGCGCTGCGCTGCGCGTCCGGGCCTGCGGATCGTCCTCCGTCCATGGCGGCCTCCAGCGCAGATTTCAGGCGCGATCCGCGCAGGCGTCAGCGGCCACGTTCTGGTCGGGCAGCGATATACAGGAACAGGAAACTGTACAGCACCGCCGCCTCGGCGCTGTTGCCGACGGTCCAGAGGAAGAATCCGCGCGGCGCATTTGCCAGCCAGTAGGCAAACGCCATCAATCCCGAGCACAGGAAAGCCGCCGGGCGAGTAAACAGGCCGATCAACAGCGGAACGCCACCAACGACTTCGATCAAACCAGCGATGCTCAATAGCGACAGCAGCTCGTACGGGCCAGCGGCTTCAACAGGAAAGATCATCGTCATTCCCTTTCCGGGCTGTCCCCGGTTCTTTGGCTTGTGATTCCCTGGCAGGGCAGTCTACAGGCTGCTTTCGTTGACGGGCGGGAGGTTAACGCTGAGTGGCACTTGCGAAGAATGTGGAGGCTCTTAGGACAGAAACAATGCCTGGCGGAGCGATTGGAATAATGGTCCTGATCGGGGATGACAGCGACGACCACCGATCACGCGCAAGCCGGACGGTACATTCCGCGTGGCTCGAATTGAAATCATTCGTAGCAGCCCCATATTGGGACTGAGCGCTGAGATCACCATCGCAGGTTTCGCGATGAATTTCCGAAACCAGAGATGGGACCATGGCGACAAGCACGGGTTTCACGCCGCATTTCCGCGAGGGTCGGTCACATCTTCGCGATGCCGTATTGACAATTCGGGAAACGGTGGCGCGAGTCTATTCCCGAAACGCAGAAGCGGCCGGAAAACCGTTCAGCGAAGGATGATGTCCGCCGCTTTGCGGCGTAGGTTCGGTGCGTTGATGGAGGGGGCTGGCATCCAGCGGTCAGTATTTCGAGAGCAAACCCATGACAGAACAAAACCTGATGTTGCACTGGGCGGGCATTGTGTCCCTCGCCGTATTCGTAGTGGCCTACGCGCTGGTCATTGCTGAGGAAACCATTCACCTGCGAAAGTCCAAGCCTGTCATGGTGGCCGGCGGCATCATCTGGGCGTTCGCCGCGATTGCCTACATCGCCAGCGGCCAGACCGCGTTGATCGAGGAATTGGTCCGGCACAGCCTGCTGGAATTCGTGGAGCTGTTCCTGTTCCTGCTGGCAGCGATGACCTACATCAACACTCTGGACGAGCGCGGTGCGTTTGACGTTCTGCGGGCGTGGCTGTTGCGGCAGCGGTTTTCGCTGAAGAAGCTGTTCTGGATTACCGGCGCGCTGGCGTTCGTCATGTCCCCGATCGCGGACAACCTGACGACGGCGTTGCTGATGGCGACAGTGGTTCTCGCCGTAGGCGGCCAGAACCGCCGCTTCGTGGTCATAGGTTGCGTTAACGTGGTGGTCGCCGCCAACGCCGGAGGGGCGTTCAGCCCCTTCGGGGATATCACCACACTGATGGTGTGGCAGGCCGGTCAGGTGCAATTCCACCAGTTCTTCGCGCTGATCCTGCCGTCGCTGGCCAACTGGCTGATCACCGGTGGGCTGTTGAGCCTCGCCGTTCCACATGGACATCCGGAGCAAGTCGAGGAGCAGGCGCGGATTCGCCAGGGCACTTGGGTGGTGGCCGGCCTGTTCCTGGTGACGATCACGATGGCGGTGCTTGGCCACACGTTCCTGCACCTGCCCCCGGTGATCGGGATGATGACCGGTCTCGGTCTGCTCAAGCTCTCTGGCTACTACCTGCAAACGCGACGCGGCCGATTTGCGTATTCCTCAGAGCGGGTGATGAACGAGAACGCCCTGTCGCTGGAGGGCGATTCGCACAGGGATTCAGCCTCGTCCGACGCCCAGTACGATATCTACCGGAATTTGCAGAGGGCCGAGTGGGATACGCTGCTGTTCTTCTACGGGATCATGTTGTGCGTGGCGGGACTTGGCGCGTTCGGCTACATGGCCGCAGGCTCTGACTTCATGTACGGGGTGCTCGGACCCACTACCGCCAACATCATCGTGGGCTTCGCCTCGGCTCTGTTCGACAACATCCCGGTGATGTTCGCCGTGCTCGAGATGGACCCGAGCATGAGCCTCGGTCAGTGGCTTCTGATCACGCTGACGGCCGGAGTGGGAGGATCGATGCTGTCCGTGGGCTCCGCCGCCGGTGTCGCGGTGATGGGACAGGCGCGAGGCGTCTATACCTTTTTCAGCCACCTGAAATGGAGCTGGACGATCGTCCTCGGATACGCCGCGAGCGTCTGGGTTCACTTCCTGGTGACCGGCTCCTCGTTT
>JAPOYX010000094.1:5767-7120 GCA_026706345.1 Gemmatimonadota bacterium
CATAGCTGCCGCCGGTACCGGGTAAGTCACACAGCTGATGCACGATTTCCACGACGCTGGCGACGCACCTTCGGACGACAGGGGATCGAGGTTGCAAGGATGACGGCTCTGGCTGGCCTGATAGTCGGAATCGCGCTGCTGCTGGGTGGCGGCGCCCTTCTGGTGCGGGGCGCCTCCCTGGTGGCCGCCCGTTATGGCATTCCGCCTATGGTTGTAGCACTCACGATAGTAGCGTTCGGCACCAGTGCACCGGAACTGGTTGTCAATGTCATCGGCGCCGCCAGAGGAGCGACCAGTCTTGCCTTCGGCAACATCGTCGGATCGAACATCAGCAATCTTGCGCTGATCCTTGGCGCCGCCGCGCTGATGGCGCCGCTCACGATCCAGGGTCAGGTCGTACGGCGCGAGGTGCCGTTGCTGCTGCTGGCCACCAGCTTCCTGACAGTAATGGCGCTTGACACGCTGCTGGGCGGGCAACCGTCGATCATCGGGCGGTCCGACTCGATCCTGCTCCTGCTGCTGTTCTGTGTATTTGTCTATTACACGACTCGGGACATCCTTCAAGCGCGCCATTCGGACGCGCTCATGGGACACATCGAAGCCAATCCGCTCATCGACACCGAACCTCGGGGCCGATTCGGCTGGGCGTCCGTGGCCGCGGGCATTGCATTGCTGTTCGTCGGCGGCGAGATGACGATCCGCAGCGGAGTGCAGGTAGCCGCGATTCTGGGCATCTCGGCGACGATCGTGGGCCTGTTCATGGTTTCGGTAGGCACGAGCATGCCCGAACTGGTCACCTCGATGATAGCCGCCAGGCGCAAGGAATCCGATCTGGCGGTGGGCAACGTGGTCGGCTCCAATGTCTTCAACACACTGGCGGTCTTGCCGGCCACCGGGCTGACGCGGGAGATTCCCGTCCCGGGCGGCGGCGTCGGCGACGTGATCTTCTCGTTGCTGCTCACGGCGCTGCTGATTCCGCTGTTTATTTTCGGACGTGCCCACATCGGACGAACGTCGGCGTGTTTCCTCCTGATCGTCTACACGGCCTACGTCGCGGCACGGGTCTCGCTGGAGACGGCTATCTGATCGAACCCGCGAATTGAGTTCCGCCGCGACCTTCGCGACGGCGGATTTCACCGAGTGCCGCTCAGGGTGGGCATAGCGGATCGTCTGGAACCTTGGAGTCGGTCCGTCACGCGACTTCGGCGGTTGCATACCGCCTCGTCCGCGTGGGGTCCGTTCGCGCTTCATCGGGTACCGGACCGGACCCGGATCGAGCCGGGAACAGCCGGGCGTGTGACCCTCCACGCGCATTGACCGACCGGGCCCCGCCGGCCGTTGTCCGGTGAGCAG
>JAPOYX010000095.1:0-657 GCA_026706345.1 Gemmatimonadota bacterium
CCAGACGCTCGGGATTCGGGCTGAGGCGCTCACCATATTTACGCAGGAAGAGCGCCGCCTCTTCGACCTGAGCCAGCCCGTCACTCAGGAGTGAGACTGCTTCGTTTAGGCCGGCATCCACCTGAACCAGGTCACGTAACTGCGCCACCAGTCGCCCGAGTTGATCCGTGACCGCGCTGTCGCTTTCCGTGAGTACTGCTTCACCACCGGACGCTGCCTGGTAGAGCCTTTCGGCGTGAACGAGAATGGTCCGTTCTTGCCGCAACTCCTCTTCTTCTCCGGGTCGGAGGGCGGCGTGGTGAATCTCATCAACCTGAAAACGAACGAAGTCCTGGCGGGTCTCAGCCGCCTCTTTGTCCTCGGTCAGCGCGCGCAAGCGCTCCCAGGCCCGCCGCAGGGTCTGGTAGCGGGTTGCCATTTCCTGGACGCGTTGCGTCGTATCAGCGAAATCGTCGAGCAGGGAGAGCGCCGAATCAGCCTCGCGTAAGACCTGCTGCTCATGCTGTCCATAGACGTGCAGCAGCCCGGCACTAAGCTGACGCAGCAGCGCAACCGTGGTCAGCGTGCCGTTCAGATACACCCGGCTCCGCCCGCTCGCCGTAATCACACGGCGGACGAGGAGTTCTTCCGCTTCAAGCAGACCATGTTCCGCAAAGA
>JAPOYX010000095.1:667-2243 GCA_026706345.1 Gemmatimonadota bacterium
GGAGCGAGGCGCGCCTCGTCGAGGCCGAAGACCGCCTCGACAACGGCTTCTGTGGTATCCCGTCGAATCAGGTCGGCGAGCGCTCGACCGCCCAAGGCCAGGCCGATAGCCTGCATGAGCAGACTTTTGCCCGCGCCTGTCTCTCCGGTAATTACATTCAGGCCGGACTCGAACGACAGTTCCAGATCGTCGATCAGGGCGAGATTTTTCACGTGCAGATGACGCAGCATAGAGCTGTTTCCCGGTTGCGTCTCTCGTCAGCTTTCGAGCCGCTCTTCCAAAGAGGGGCCGCCGACTTCTGCCATCCCGCGTCGAGACGCATCGTCCAAACGATCACTCACAATCTTGGCGATATTTAGGAATATCCGGGCACCAATACGCGGGTAACGTTTTTGCATGCGATGCAAGAAGCGCTCGTCCACCACGATCGCCTCAGCGTCGTCCACGGCAATGACGTCCGCAGTCCGCTGATTCTGACGAATGAGGGCCATCTCGCCAATCACATCGCCGCGTCCCATAGTCCGCAGCAGCCTTGACGTGCCGTCAATATTGAGCCGGGCGTCTGCCCTGCCACTGATCAGGACGAACATCTCCCGACCCATCTCTCCCTGTCTGACGATGAAGTCACCTTTGTCAAAGGTCCGAAATTCGCCCATCAGCGTGACAATCTTGGCTTGCACGGGACGCAGCCCGGCAAAGAGGGGAATCGTCTTCTGCGGATCACGTCCGAGTTTCAGGTATAAGACTTCCCACAGGGTGATGATCTTGGTGGTGGCGAGCAAGGCCGGCAGCAAGATCACATCCGCCCCAAAGGCGACAACCATGGTTGCCGCCGAGAGCATACCAAATTCCTGGATCGGGACAAAAGTCGAAAAATACAACACCAGAAAGCCGAGAAATAAGATGACAGAGGCATACAGGCTCGGCTTGCCCACTGTCCCGAGGGTGTGGAGCAGGGCGGTTTCCTGGTCTGGTGTCGCGTGCACCTCGGCGCTCAGCCGGGTCATCAGGTGCACCGTATTATCCACCGCTATGCCCAGCGCGATTGAAGCGATGATGCTGGTCCCCAGGTTGAGAACCGCGCCGGAGAGCCCCATCAGTCCGAAAAAAATGACAATCGGAAAGATGTTCGGGATCATGGCGATCAGCCCGATCCGGGCGGATAGAAACATGGCCGACATAATGACGAAGATGACGCTGACGGCCAGGGACAGACTGCGAATCTGGCCGGTAATAATATCACCGGTGGTCTCGGTCAGGAGAATCAGATTGCCGGTGGGACGCACCTTGAGGTCGGGCGGGAAATGCTCCTGAGCGTAGGTGCTAATACGCTCCGCGAGGGCTGAAATCTCCTGTGAGCCGGAAAGGGTTGTGCGGACGAGGATATTCGAGCGCGCAAAGTCCGGGCTGGCGACAGACCGAAAACTGGTCGGGCTGCCGGCGACGAGCTGCATGACGGCGCGGAGTTGAGACGGCTCCTGCCAGAAGGTTGTGAGCGTTTCCGGTGGTGGAGCCGCGATAATCTCGCCACCCGGACCGACCAGAAGCTCCCCACCACCGGACTGCGCCCCACGGT
>JAPOYX010000096.1 GCA_026706345.1 Gemmatimonadota bacterium
GCTTAGGGTGTCAATCGCATCAACCCGGTGTCCCCCCGGCGGCGCACACGAAATCACCGCAATAGGTGGAAGGCGCTCGACGGCGGCCCGGAAGTGAATCCCCCGATGCATGGCGGCAGAAATGGCGGCACTAGCGGAGGCGCCTTGTTTGGGTTCGTATTTCACTTACTGACCTAGATTGGCTCTAAACGAGTGGCGCTCGCCACGTGGTTCCACCGCCATCGGCAGAATCGATATCTGGTAGCATCGCTGGATGATGCGGACCCACAAGGGCTCCTGCCACTGCGGACGCATTCGTTTCGAAGTCGATGCCGATCTCGATCACGTCCGATCAGATCGTGTCCCCGGGAGTGGTGTAGGAAGGGCTGAAGGCTAAAGGAGGCAGCCACCGTGAGTCTTGGTAAGTTTGGTTTTGCAGATCAAGCAAACCAGGAGCATCACGATGACTACCAACAAGCGCACTATGGCACTGACGGAGCTGGCTGAGAAGGGAGCCGACGTCGATCTATTGCGGGAGATGATTCAGTTCGTCGCCCAACGGCTGATGGACATGGACGTGGACACGCTGTGCGGGGCCGGCTATGGGGAACGCACCGCGGAGCGGATCAACCACCGCAACGGCTACCGGCCCCGATTGTGGGACACGCGGGCCGGATCGGTGGATCTTGAGATTCCGAGGCTGCGCAAGGGCAGCTATTTTCCTGGGTTTTTGCAGCCGCGGCGCACGGGCGAGAAGGCGCTGGTGGCGGTGATCCAGGAGGCGTACATCCAGGGGGGTCTCCACCCGCTCGGTGGACGAGCTGGTCAAGTCGTTCGGTATGACGGGCATCAGCAAGAGCCAGGTCTCAAGATTGTGCGAGCAGATCGACGAGCGGGTTGAGGCGTTTTTGAACCGCCCCATCGAGGGCGAGTGGCCGTACCTGTGGCTGGACGCCACGTACATCAGGACGCGCCAGGCCGGGCGTATCGTATCGGTGGCGGCGACCCTGGCGGTGGCGGTCAACGCCGAGGGGGTGCGGGAGATTCTGGGACTTCGCATCGGTGCGTCGGAGGCCGAGCCGTTCTGGACGGATTTTTTGCGCTCGCTCAGCGCTCGCGGTCTGCGCGGTGTGAAGCTGGTGATCGCCGATGCGCATCCGGGGCTGAAGTGTGCCGTGGCCAAGGTGCTGGGCGGCACGCTGCAGCGCTGCAAGGTGCATTTTCTGCGCAATGCGCTGGCGCATGCCGGCAAGGGGCAACGCCAGATGGTGCGCGCGCTGATCAACACCGCCTTCGCCCAGGAGAGCCCGGAGGCGGCCTCGGAGCAATGGCGCACGGTCACCGATCAGCTACGCGAGCGTTTTCCGAAGCTCGCCGCGATGATGGAGGAGGCCGAGAGCGAAGTGCTGGCGTACATGACCTTTCCCAAGGCACACCGCACGAAGATCCACAGTACCAACCCGCTCGAGCGGCTCAACGCGGAGGTCAAGCGCCGCACCAAGGTCGTGGGCATCTTTCCCAACGAGGCCGCCATCGTGCGGCTGGTCGGCGCGCTGCTGCTGGAGCAAAACGACGAGTGGCAGCTCAATCGCCGCTACATGCAGCTGGAAGGGCTGCGATCGCTGACGGGCCACTCCCCGGCACGACTCTCGGCAGTGGCGCAGTGAGCGTGACGCGCGCCTTGGGGTCGCGTTGCCCACCGCCTGCCCACCGGCGCCATGGGCTCATTGAGGGCCCGCGCCCGTGGGCAGGCCGTGGACAACGCGACCGATCCGCCCCTTGGTCTACACTACCGTTCACATGGGAGGGATCAGACTAAAAGAGTTCAGAAACCAAAACTGAACCCGGACTCACGGTTCGTACACCACCTCCGGGGACGCCACTATGGTCACCAGCTTCCTCATTGACAACTTTTGGTACATCGGATGGAGTGACCCCCATGGACTGGACCATTTGACGGCGTGATTTTGCCAGTAAGCTTACCGGGCCAGGAGGACATGACCATGGCCCGTCGTCATCGCAGTTACAGTCTTGAATTCAAACGCCAGGTGGCGCAGCAGTACCTGACCGGTGAGATTCCCCTTGCCCGTTTGGCGCGTGAGCACGACATCTCGCGCAACCTGATTCGGGTATGGATCGCCAAGTACGAGGCCGGAGAGCTCGATGATGAACAGGTGCAAGGGGAGTGGTTGGCGCAGTACCAAGCGAGGATCGCGGAGCTTGAGCGCAAGGTGGGCCAGTTGGTCATGGAGAACGACCTGCTGAAAAAAAACCGCCCGTCGGTCGAGCGGCCCAGCGGCGCGACATCTTCCATCGTGAGCGGCCCGACGGGATCTCGATCCGACGAGGTTGTCAGCTGATGAACCTTTCACGCAGCAGTTACTACTATCGGCCCAAGGCTTGCGGCAAGGACGATGAGGCGTTGATTGCACGGATCGAAGCGATCTGTGCGGAGTTTCCCCGGTACGGTTATCGGCGTGTCACGGCCCAGCTTCGTCACGAAGGCCGGCGGGTCAATCACAAGCGCGTCGCGCGCATCATGCGCGAGCGCAACCTGAGCGTGAAGCTGCGGCGCCAGGCGGTGCGTACCAGCGATGGCGGGTGCCGAGAGGCGGTGTTCCCCAACCTGGCCCGGGACTTCGTTCCCCGCGGTCCGAACCAACTGTGGGTCGGGGATATCAGCTTCATCCGCACGCGCCTGGCGTTCGTCTTTCTGGCGGTGATCCTGGACGCCTGGTCGCGGCGCGTGATCGGCTACGCCGTGTCACGTCAGATCGACACGCGACTGACGATCGCGGCGCTGCAGGCGGCATTGGAAGACCGCCGACCGCCACGCGGTTGCCTCCATCACACCGACCGAGGCAGCCAGTACCCTCGGCGACCTACCGCGCGTTGATGGCCGAGTGGGGCCTGCGCGGATCGATGAGCCGGCGTGGAAATCCCTACGACAATGCTCAATGCGAGAGCTTCATCAAGACGCTGAAGTGCGAAGAGGTGTATCTGAACGACTACGAGACCTTCCAGGATGTCGTGAATCGCTTACCGCGGTTCCTGGAAGAGGTCTACAACGAAAAACGGCTCCATTCGGCGCTGGGCTACCTCAGCCCGATGGATTTTGAGGCACGACATACTCGGCAAGTGGCCTAAATCCCGCCATGTCGTTGTCCAGTCGATGGGGGTCACTCCAACAACTGCCGAGTAGGCGGGGTCGTTACCGAGCCCCGCCCCTCGCAGACCCGAGCGTGCGCGATTGACGCACTCGGTTCCTCACATGGCAGGTTTGCTCAGGAGGCATAGATCGAGCGCACGACCCTGGCTGGCGGCAGAGGATATCGCTGGAGGAGTTCCGTCATGCGATCCCAGGTCACGCCCCGTTCGCGGTTGCGGCGCGTGAGCGCCCACCGCCAGTGACGGATGACCTGATAACGGAAACGATTGAGCTTCTTGCTGTTGCCCGTCAGACCGTAGTAGCCGCAGTGGCCCCGGATGACCCGAGCAAGGTGCTCTTGCTGCTCATCGAGCGGTTGGTGTCGGTTGGCTTTGCACCAATCGCGTACCGCCCTGAGCGCACGGGTGAAGCGGCCCTTGGCGGTGATCTGGCAAACGACAGTGTGGCCTCGCCTCGACCGTCCCCACAGGTGGGTAAAGCCGAGAAAGTCAAACGTCGTGTCCGGATCATGCCCGCGCGGGCGCTTCCGCCGGAAGTCCACGTAGCGGGTCTTGGTCTCATGGAGCTCCAGCCCATAGCGACCAAGACGTTTCCCCAGAACGTCAAGCATGCGCTTGCCGCTTTGAGCGTCCTCAAAGGCCATCACAAAATCATCGGCAAACCGCACCAGTTGGCACGATCCCCGCAAACGAGGCTTCGCCGTCCACTCGAACCACTCGTCCAGCACATGGTGCAGGAAAATGTTGGAGAGTATCGGGCTGATTACCCCGCCTTGAGGAGTGCCCACGCTGGACCGATGCAGACCCCCTTCTTCAAGTATCCCGGCGCTAAGCCATTTGTCGATCATGCGCCTGACGACGCCATCCTTGATCCGCAGATCGAGGAACGACCGCAGATGCCCGTGATCGATGCTGTCGAAATACTTCGAGATGTCGGCATCGATTACCCACCGGTGGCCTTGCCGCACGATGCCCGTGCGCAGTGCGTACAAGGCATCGTGGGCTGATCGCCCGGGTCGGAAGCCATACGAGCACGATAGAAAATCGGTCTCGTAGATCGGCTCCAATAGCATCAGGATCGCCCGCTGCGCCACCTTGTCTTTAAACGTCGGGATGCCCAAGGGTCGTTTCGTACCGTCCGCCTTCGGAATGTAATGCCGCCGGACCGGCGGCGCGATGTAGCTGCCCGACTCGATCCGGTTCAAAAGGCTTCCAAGGTTAGCCTCCAGCTCCTTCTCATAGTCCGCAGCCGTCACGCCGTCGATGCCTGCCGCACCGTCCTTGCGCGTCCGGCGATACGCCTCGACCATCCACTCGATGTCGATCAGATGATGCAGGGATGTGAACACCCGATCGGGATGTTTCCTCGCCTGCTCGGCTATCCACTGCTGTTTCGTGTACGTGTTTGTGGAACTCAGTGTTTCCTCCATCGTTTCCCATCAGTGGCTCTGTCCATGTGACGCCCCGCTTTCCTCCAGTCGGTCCCGATGGCCACGGTTCCCCGCCTTCAGCGGTACTATCAGGGCGCTACGACTTCCTGTTCCGCATGCCCTTCGGCTTATTGATTCGCCAGCCGGGTCCGTGGATGACTGCGCATTCGTGTCCGCCAAAGCGCTCCCGTTACCATGCAGTCTAGATAACGGGCCAGGGTCTTTATTGTTCACGCTGGCGGTCCCCTCTCCAGCAATCTCGCCCACGGGCAAGAACAGGATCTCCCAGGTTCCGTGGCACCCCATCCCGTGACTTTGCGTCGGTCTAAAGACCCCGGACGACCCTTGGCGCCTCACCGATAACGGCGCGTCCGGTGCTGTCCCCAGAATCCCCACACTGAAGACGTCATCGTTCGTAACTCTCGAGGCTCAATACGACGCTTCGCCACCCACTGTTTACGCTTCACGACGCACATTGCCATGCGCCATGCAAAACTCGCTTCCGGCTGGCGGGCTGCGCCTTTGCCGGGCGGGAGTCGAACCCGCTGGGGTGCGGCGAAAGGTTTTAGATCATCTCATCCTCCTTTCCACGACTTATCCTGGCGCAAGGGGAAAATTACTTCAGCATTGACACGCCGCCGGGAATCACCCAGGTCGAACCGTCCACGCGAGGCCGGTTCGACAACACGCGTGCAGCCGGCGGCGACAGCGGCACGGTGCGCGGACCCGTCTTGCTGTCCCTGAGCCGCAGCTCCCGGCGCTCCAGGTCCA
>JAPOYX010000097.1 GCA_026706345.1 Gemmatimonadota bacterium
TGGACTCTATGTCGCCGGCGTTCATCTCCGGTGTCCGGACGTTATCCAGAAAGAATTGCCACAGGTCGTCGTTGCGGACCCCTTTGTTGTACAGCTTAATGCCGTTAAACAGGCGGGATTCGGCCCAGACATCGACCACATCAACGTTCAGGCCCGGTGCGGCGCCACCCATATCGAGCAGGTGGGCGGTGACCGCGGCAAAACCGATCAACTCGCCCTGCCAGAAGACGGGCACCGCAATACCCAGGTCCGGGGTATGGCTGGCGCCCTGGAAGGGGTGGTTATGCAGAATCACGTCCCCCTCGTGAATATTGCCCTGGAGGCGCTTCAGAAAGCCCCGGATATAGGCCGGCAGGGAACCGACGTGCATCGGCGAGGTGTCGCTCTCGCAGATCTCGTTGCCCTGGGCGTCGTACAGGCCGGCGCCCAGGTCTTCAGACTCACGGATAATGCTGGAATAGGACATGCGGTAGAGGACGTGGGCCATTTCTTTGGCCGCTGCGGTAAACGCGCCGCCCAGGACGCGCAGGGTAATCGGATCGACCGACCGAGGCGTACCGTTTGGAGTGCCGTGTCCGTTTGGTGAGGTCATCACGTTCCCTCCTCTGCGTGCTCCTATTCACACGCAATAATCAAAATGCCGTGCCGATCAACCTCTGCGGATAAGCCAGGGTTGACCACCACCGTGCTATCGAGCTGTTCAACAATAGCGGGGCCGGTGATGATATTCCCGGCTTGTAAGCGCTCTCGATCGTAGAAGTCGGTCGCGAGTTTTTCCGGCGTTCCGTCCCGATTGAATATCACATCGAGCGTCGCGATTCGGGCCGCGTCCGGGGACCCGTCCCCGGTCGGAATCTCTTTCAGCCGCAACTCGGGGATCAGGCCCACTCCTTGGACACGAATATTCACCAGTTGGATATCGCTGTCCGGAAAGCGTCGGACATACTCACGCTCGTGCGCCTGGTGGAAGGCTTCGGTCGCCTGTTGCTGCCAGTCGGCCGTAATCTCACCGGCGGGTAACTCAACCCGCAGCTCATAGCCCTGGCCGATATAGCGGCAGTCGGCAATACGGCGGATTAATGACTGGTCGGCCCCGAGATTGTCGGCCCGGAGCCGCTCGGCGGCCTGGCGTTCCAGGGCCGCGAAATCCGCGGCGAGCTTGTCGCGATCAAGAGCCGAGAAAAGCTGCATCTCGGTCGTGACAAACTCGTACACGATATCCGTTGCCAGCAGCCCGAGCGCCGACGTAATGCCGGGATAGCGGGGCACCAGGACGGTGGGGATGCGCAGCTCTCGAGCGATATCACAGGCAAACACGGGCCCGGCTCCGCCGGCGGCAACCAGGACAAAGTCGCGCGGGTCATAACCTTTCTGGACGCTGCTGATTTCAATGCCTTCAACCATGCTCTGGGTGAGAATCCGAACCGCGCCCAGGGCGGCTTCCTCCACACCCAGGCCCAAGGGCTGGCACAGCTGTCGTTGGACGGCCTCTGCGGCGAGGCCGGGTTGAATCTGGACTTGGCCGCCAAGGACATTCTCGGCTCGCAGCCTGCCGAGCACTACCAGCGCATCGGTCGCCGTCGGAAGGCTCCCGCCCCTGCCGTAACACGCCGGACCGGGGTCTGCCCCCGCGCTCTTGGGTCCCACCCGGAACATGCCGCCCGCATCAAGATAGGCCAGACTCCCCCCGCCCGCGCCAATCGCGTCGATCTCGACCATGGGAATCATGGCGTGATAACCGGCCACTTTGGTGTCGAGGAGATGCTTCATCCGCATCTGCCCGTCCGGCGCAACGCCAATGTCTGCGGAGGTGCCGCCGACATCAAGGGTAATCACGCTGGGCGAGCCCGTACTCTTGCCGGTCCAAATCCCGCCGATCAGGCCCGCCACCGGTCCGGACATGAGCAGGTTGACCGGGCGTTGAGCCGCGCCTGCGGTGGTCGCGACCCCGCCGACCGAGGTCATCAGGTGGAGCCCGCCCCGTATGCCTTTGTCCGTGATCGTCCGGTCGAGGCGGCGGACGTACTGACTGACCTGAGGACCGACATAGGCATTCAGGCAGACCGTGCTGAAGCCTTCGTACTCACGGTATTGGGGCAGGACCTCGTGCCGGACGGATAAATAACACTCCGGGTATTCTTCAAGAATGATTTCCTTGGCGCGTTGCTCGTGCTCTGGGTTGAGAAAGGAGAACAGAAAGCACACGGCAATGGCTTCCACGCCCTCACGCTTGAGTCGTCGGACGGCCTCCCGCACCTCGTCTTCGTCAAGTGGGGTCAACACCTCGCCCTGAGGGGCAATGATGCGCTCACTAATCGGGCGTCGATAGCGCCGGCGAACCAGGGGATGTTTTTGCCACGGCACATCCTGGTAGAGGCTGAACGACAAGGGTCGCTTGTGGCGGGCGATATGCAGAATGTCACGATACCCCTTGGTCGTGAGCATACCGACCTGCGCTCCGGCGTGCTCCAGCACGATATTGGTGGCGATAGTCGTCCCGTGAAAGAAGTGGTCAATCTGAGCGACCGGAATGCCGACGTGCGCGCACAGCGCCTCCACCCCGTCGAGCGTGGCCTGGGAGGGGTCGGCTGGCGTGCTGGGCAGCTTATAGACTACCACCTCACCCTTGTCCTCATCGACATAGATCAGATCGGTAAACGTTCCTC
>JAPOYX010000098.1:0-1407 GCA_026706345.1 Gemmatimonadota bacterium
GAAAAGGAAAGGGTCGACATACTCAATGCCTGGCAAAACCTCGCGAAGTCGAGCACCGGGGCCACCTCCAGCCAGGTAGCGACGAGTCGCCATGCTCTATCCCTGGCAAAACCTCGCGAAGACCGCTACGTGGTCTCCGGCGATATCCTCGTCTTCAGGAAGCCCGGTGACATTGAGCCTGCAGCGGTCGGGCGTAAAAACCGGATAAAGGTGGGCGCCGTAGATCGCCGCCTGGGCTTCGTCTCCCACGCGGGGATTGCGGAACAGGCCGGCGTAGCCGTCCGTGAACAGCTCAGCGAGCGGCGTTCCGGCGGATCTGTTCTTCCATGCTTGCTCCGCCGCGGCCACGCGCCGCAGGATGTCTGCATGTTCGCGTTCCAGGCGCTCGAGATCGTGGACCAGAGCCGAAACAAAGGCCCGTGTAACAGGATGTTCGAAGGACGAGCCCCGGGCGCGCGCCACCGTGTTGGCGAGTGCCGCGGCCTCTTCGGCGCGGGACGGGTCGGGACAGTGTACCAGCAGCATCCCGCAGGGCCGGAGAGCGAAGGTGCCGAAGGATTTGGTGGGGCTGACGGACACCCAGAAGGGCGCGTCGTTTTCGATGAAGGGCCGGATCTGGTCGTCGTAGCTCATCGCCATGATCCCGTCGTACCCGCGGGAATCGAGGAGGCGGGCGTACTCGAATCCTGAATAGGCCCGGTCCAGCAGCACGGGCCGTCCCTCCGCGGCGGCCGCCCGGTTGCCCATGGTCTCCCGGGACTGTACGCGGCCGGTCGTGTTCATGGGACCCGCCTGGTAGACCCGCAGGAGGTCGGGCGCATCCATGATGTCTCCGATTGGATATTCGCGGCACGAGATCCTGCTCATCCGGGCGATGGCCTTGTAAGCGGGCCAGGAAAGTTCCTCCACGCCGATCGCCCGTAGGCCGGGGTATAGCTGCAGGGCCATCTCAACGGCCGTCTTGACCGCGCCGGTGCCGGCATCCGAGGGAATCAGCAGCGAGAAGCGATCCCAGTATTCCTTCGGGACGCGCTGCCAGCGCAGCACCGCCTCCTTCAACGGTGAGGCAAGGGAAGCGGTGCTCATGTATTCGCCGAGCAGGCTGTTACCGATTTCGGCCCTCGCGTAATCGAGCAGCGTCTCGGAAGTCGGCCATGCCTGGCCCCGCCCGTCCACCACAATACCGATGCCGTAGTTGTACCCCTCGGGGTCCTGGTCGCATACGATCTTCGCGATCTGGTTGGCGTCCTTGCCTTGGGCGCTCAACGCTTCCGCCGTCCGCTGGACGCCGGCGCCGAAGGACGATTTCATGGTCGCTCCGTTTCTTTTTCAGGAAGGAAAGAGCTCACGACAGGTACACGAAAACCACCACCACGGGAGAGCTGAGGACGCCGAGGGCCGAGCCCC
>JAPOYX010000098.1:1417-30775 GCA_026706345.1 Gemmatimonadota bacterium
AAACAGGACGGGCCAGATGAGGACGACGAATCCCCAGAACATCCCGCCCATGGTCAATCCGTCGTGTTCTTCGCGGGTGTACGCGCCCCTGCTGAACCTGCGCGACACGTAGAGCAGTCCCAGGACGGCGATGAAGACGTGTAGCGCATGCATCCCGATCATTACATAGAAAACCGCGCCGTAGATATTCTGGGTGACGGTCAGACCGAAATCGATCAGCCGGACCCATTCTACGCCCTGGACCACCAGGAAAAGGATGCCGAGCAGCGTGGCCGCGCTCAACAGGCGCCTCGAAGACAGCACCCGTCCACGCCGGATGGACCGCCATGCGCCGAACATGGCGGCGCCGCTGCCCAGCAGAACCAGGGTGTTGAAGAAGGACACCATCACGGGAAGGCTGGGCTGGTCTGATGGCGGCCATTCCGGATATCCCGACCGTACCAGGGCGAACGTGACGATCAGCGTGAGGAAAAGGACGGCTTCGCTGGCGATAAACACCAGCATGCCCAGCAAGTTGGCTCCGGCACCGGGCGGTTCGACGGATGGTGAACAGGGTGACTCGTCGCCACCTCCTCCCCGGCTGTTCCCGCCACCATTGCCGGTGTTGCGGCCATCCAGGCTGGTACTTCCGCCGCTACGGCCAAGGGTACGGATCCACTCCTTTTCCCGCACTTCAGGTTCGAGCACGTCAGTCGCGGTGCCGGGCTCCGTTACGACAGTCATTTACAATTCTCCCGCTTAACCACCGATCTGATTCACAAGCTTGATTCACCCAAGTCTATAGAAAGCTCTGGCGTTGTCGTGAAACAACTTGCGGCGCTCCTCGTCGGTTATTCCCTTCACTGCGTCAACCAGGGTGTCGAACCACCCTCGGTACGTGGCCGCGAGCGTACACACAGGCCAGTCGCTGCCGTACATCACCCGGTCGAAACCGAAGATATCGAGCAGATGATCGGTGTAGGGTCTGAGATCGTCTCCGGTCCAGTTTTCTTTCGCCCGGGTGACCAGTCCCGATATCTTGCAGACCGTGTTGGGAAATCCGGCCAGTTGGTTCATGTAGTCCGCCCATGGCGCGAATCCATCACCGGCGATGTCCGGCCCTCCGCAGTGGTTGATGGCATGGGTGACATCGGGCGTCGCGCGAACCAGGGTCACAGCGGCTTCGAGTTGCGTGACGTTGGCGCACAATTCGAAGGTGTATCCGTACCGGGGCAGCGATCTGACCCCTTCGATCAGGGCCGGCCAGCTGTAGAACGACGGATCTTCGTGGTGCCAGGCCATGCGCCGGACGCCGACCACCATGGGATAGTCCGCGGCCAGTCTGTCCAGGGTCTCCTCGCGGTCCTCCGCTTCCAGCGGCGCCGTGGCGACGATCGCGCCGATCATGCCGTCTTCCCCGGCGATGCGAACGAGCCGGTCCACCTCGGCCACCTCCGCGCCGGGGCCGGGGTCGGCTTCGATGTGGACGGACTTTACGATGTCGATGCCATCTATGGCCGCGCGGTAGTCTTCCGGTCCATAGCGCTGGCGCAGGGCGTCGAACCCCTCCAGCCAGGGATAGCTCAGCTCAGACGTGTCCCAGAGATGCTGATGTCCGTCGATGATTTGCAATGAATTCCTCCTGTTTCACTGTGCCGCTCACGCCAATCATTTCGAGGCGGCAGGCAAGACGCCAGCCAAAGACGCCAGCCAAACTTCTTCGCTCCTCATGCGTTTTATTCCGATGCGCCGAAACTGGTGTAGATCGTCTCGATCCATCGTGCTTCCGGAACGAAGTCGCTCGCGTATCCAGCCCATTTCTCCGGCAGGCCCGCGGCCTTGATTTCGTCGAGCGTTTTTCCCTCTGCCATCATGGCGCGGACGGATTCGATGGTCGCTACGAGCATATCGTGGTAGGCCTGCAAAGCCACGCGGTCTCCCAGGTCGCCATGGCCGGGAATCACACGCGTATCCGGTCCGATCATCGAAAGCACTTGGCCGATGTTCCGTTCCAGTCCGGCGACCGTGCCGCCGCTGCCGAGATCCACGAAGGGGAAACGGCCGTTGAAGAAGGTATCCCCCATGTGGATTACGTCCGACCCCGTGAAATATACATAGCTGTCGGTATCCGTGTGCCCGTCCGGTATATGCACCAGCCTGATCTCTTCCCCGTTGAAATGGACCGACACCTCCTCGTCGAAGGTGATCACCGGCCAGCCGTCCTCTACCATGGCGGGGATGGTTCGATCCCCGCGCTGCTGCGGTGTGGAAACCCGCTTGCGGACGTTGGTGTGGGCGACGATAGTCGCTTCAAGGCCGAAGATCGGGTTGCCGCCTACATGATCACCGTGGAAATGGGTGTTCAGGACAAACTTGAGCGGGCCGGCATGCAGGCCTCGGAGGGCCGACTTGATCTTGTCGGCCAGCGGTGCGTACTGATCATCGACGATCAGAATGCCGTCATCACCGACCGATACCCCGATGTTACCCCCGCTACCCGTGAGCATGTAGATGTTTCCCACGACAGGATGGGCTTCGACGACGACCTCGTCCCAGTTCCGCTGCGCATCGACCTGACCGCTCACGGCCAGAACGGAGAACAGCAACGAAAAACATCCGGGTGTTCGTTTCATTTTCCTGACTCCCTTATGGGCGGTTTCTAATGGTCCGGCAGCGTCCGGATCCATGATGCATGGACGCCGGCATACGGACTCCATCTATTCGACGTAACAAGGGTAAGGGGAACCAGACGGGTTGTCACGGAATAACGTAATCCTGTCAGCCTGTCTCGCGGTAGAATATCTCCGCGGTCTTACAGGTTACGAATAAGGCGCCCAACATGAGGACGAGGAAGAGATACATGGGCCACTCCGGCGCGAACCACCACGCCAGCGCGAAGAAGACGGCGCTTATGCAAGTGCCGGGCAGCACCATCTTGTTGTACGCGACCTTGAACAGGACAAGGACGCATAACCCGAAGAACCCTTTCAGGATCAATCCCCAGAATGTCCCCGGCAGCGCCAGAATCAGGACGACGCAAAAGCAGATGAACAGCAGCAGTACGACAGGGAGTAAACGGTTCATGTGTTCGTCCTGCTAGGGAGAAACCGTCTCCCCATTCCAGTCGGACGGAAATGGCTGGTACTCTGCGTGCGGATAGGGTTCGGACGAGGTATCGATATTACCCGTGTCGAGCCTTCGGCCGGCAACGGAAACCGTGGTATCTTGGGTAGCCAGCCAGTCGAGGAACTCCCACGCCGCTATGACGTTGATTCCGAAATTCTCGTGGCGCTCGATGCGCGCCAGTTCTATCCCCTCCTCTTCTCCTTCTTCGGGTGGCAATTCGATCGGAGTTGCAAGGCTCCCGAAATTTACCGCGATGATGTACCCTTCGTGGTCGAAGACCGGACTACCGCTCGTGCCGCCGATAGTCGCCAGGTTGTACTCGATCAACCGGGCCGTGTTTCGTGGGAATTCCAGGAAGTCCTCGTTATAGAATGGCCGCAGGGCGCTGATCGTCCCGCCCTTGAAATTGGCGATTGGGAGGATTCGATCCATGATCTTCAGGAGCCTGGGGAAACCAAGGGTGCCCACCGGTTGACCTACACGCAGGTCGTCGGTGTATTCCCGGGGAAGGAAGGAAGGCATTTCATGGGTGATCTCGCCCACGATGTTTATCAGTGCGATATCCGGCGACCAGAAGCCTTCGGGATCGTATTCCGGGTGAATCACGAAGCCGTCCCACCGATACGTTTCGTCGCCGCCGATCAGCGTACCGGCCCGTGTAACGAAAGGAATGATGGATTTTCCCTCGAGTTCGGGTTCTTCGGCGAGCTCAAGAGGGACTCCCGCTACGTGGGCGTTCGTCCACAGTCTGTCGGTGAAGTACGCGCTGAAAGCAGTTCCGAACGGGGTCGGTACGCCGTCGATAAAAACCCCCACGATGTAAATGGCCTCGGCCAGTCTGCCCTTCTCGATGGTGTCCGCCCAGTTGAGCGTCACGCCGGGTTCGCCCTGGATGCCTTGCACACCCTGTACGCCCTGGGGCCCCTGTTCACCCTGTACGCCCAGGGCGCCCTGCACTCCTTGTACGCCCTGGGGGCCCTGAACACCCTGAGGACCGGTCGGCCCCAGTTGACCCGGATCTCCCTGGCAGGCCGCCAGAATCGCTAATGTCACCATCAGTGCCAGTTTACGCACCTTACCCATCCTTTCCTGTTGGTTTATCGCCTTCTCCAAATGACCACGGACATTCGGACGGAAGAACTTGCAAAGACGTCGCGCCTTTTGCAAGGATTAACCCGACCTATGGTTGTTATTCCCGTAGACATGCCGCGCCAATGGCTTAGATTACTTCGAACACCACGTTCGAATCCCGCAACGAGCTATTGCATGGGTAGCCGCAAGTTCGAAACAGGTTAATACCTTATCCATGTTCAATGTTTCATCAGAGGAAACGAGGGTCTTTCCAATGTCTTCACCGGATCATCCAACTTATTCTACCATTGGCGTGCGTCCTCTCATCAACTGCAAGGGCACGCTTACCATGTACAGCGGATCGGTCATGCTTCCGGAAGTCCGACAGGCCATGATCGAAGCGTCCAGGAAATACGTGCATATCGAAGAATTGATCGATGGGGTCGGCCGGCGTATCGGTGAAATCATGAAGACGGAGTTCGGGCTCGTGACCAATGGATGCGCCGCGGCGCTGTGCCAGGTAACCGCCGCCTGCGTTGCCGGAACGGACCCGGATCGTATCGCCCGGCTACCCGATACCACGGGTATGAAGAACGAAGTCGTCACGCTTAAGTCCCACCGGCATGCCTATGATCATGCGATTCGGATGGTTGGTATCTCGCTCGTCGAAATGGACGACGACGCGGATAGCCTGCGGGCCGCTTTCAACGAACGCACCGCCCTGGTCGCGGTTTTCGGCGACCGCGCCGGCGACAGTGCGTTGGCGGTCCGGGAAATCGTCGATATCGCGCATGATCACGGCGTTCCCGTCTTCGTAGACGCCGCCGCGGAACGGCCGGATGTTCCGAATCCATACCTGGCCGATGGCGTGGACGCCGTGGCCTATAGCGGCGGCAAGTGCCTGCGCGGGCCCCAGGCCTCCGGTCTTGTTCTCGGCCATCGCGACCTGTTGTGGGCGGCCTTCATGAACGGCGCCCCGCATCACTCCATCGCCCGTCCCATGAAGGCGGGGAAGGAGGAGATCATGGGGCTGCTCGCCGCCGTGGAGCGGTGGGTGGAACGGGATCACGACGCGGAATGGAAGGAATGGGAGGGATATCTGCACACCGTAACCGACGCCATCGCGTCACTGCCTTCGGTCCGTACGGCCGTCCGCCAGCCGGGCCGATCCAACGTGGCGCCGGTGCTGCACATTTCGTGGGACAGGTCGGCGATCGGTATCGATCCGGAGGAAGTCGTGCGGAAACTGTCCGAAGGCGAGCCCCGGATCGAAATGGGCGGGGGAGACGGCCTTTCCATCATGCCCTATATGATGGAGCCCGGCGAGGATGCCCTGGTGGCCGCGCGCCTGCGAGATATTCTCGAACAGAGTGTGACGAACCATCGGGGGCAGGCATCATGAAAGTGATCGTTGATCTGTGTGTGGTACCCATCGGGGTCGGCGTATCGGTTTCCGAATACGTCGCGGCCTGTGAAAGGGTGCTGAGGGAGGCGGGACTAGAGACCTTCATGCACGCCTACGGAACCAATATCGAAGGCGAGTGGGATGAAGTCTTTGCCGCCGTCAGATCGTGTCACGAGACCGTGCATGCCATGGGCGCGCCGCGGATTTCCACCACCATCCGCCTGGGTACGCGAACCGACCGCACGCAAACCATGGAAGAAAAGATCGAAAGCGTCGAGAAGAAGCTGAGGGACGAAACGTCGTCCTGACACGGTCAGGCCAGCCATGAAAATCACGGCGGCCGCTAGTTGCCGACCGGTTCGCTTATGTGTCCGAAGAGCCGCTGAATGCGCTTGACGTGAATTTGGGGGAGCGGTCCCTTCGCGATGCCCATGATGTTCTCTTCGATTTTGTCCAGGGTTACCGCGCTGCAGACCGCGGTGGTGACGCCCTCGGTGTAGACGACGAATCGGTAGGCCGCCTCGACCAGCGTTTCGATATCGGGATCTTCGAGCAGAAAATCGTAGGGTGAATTGGGGTCGATAGACTCGTCCAGCAGTTCCTGTTGCTGCAGGTCTTCGATCGTCTGGGCTAGGCGTGCCGGATCCTTGAAGATATTGCGCACCGAGAAGATGTTCATGACGCCGACATGGTGCTCTGCGCAGTATGGAAAGACCGTGTGCCTGGCTGACTGGTTGAGCATGCTGTAGGCGATCATGATGACGTCAAGCTTCCCGGTGGGCACGGCCGCCCGCAACCATTCATGAGCGCCGTCGGTCAACGCGGTTTCGCTTGATCCGAGGAAACGGATCTTGCCCTGTTGGCAAAGGCGCTCGAGCACGGGGAACTGCTCGTTGATCATGTAATCGAAGTCGGCTTTCTCCGTCGCGGCGATCAACGCCACGTCGATCTCATCCACGCCCAGGCGGCGCAGGCTGGTTTCGATGGAATCCGTTATGTGCTCCGGAGTCATCAGGACAGGACCCTCGTCCTCGTCGAACTGCGAGAGGACAACCCGGGTGGCCACGTAGAACCGGTCGCGCGGAACACCTTGAAAGGCCCGTCCGAGTATCGCCTCGCTCTCAAGATAACCCGGAGACGTATCGAAGAGATTTATGCCCAGGTCCAGGACCCCGTGTACGAGCCGGTGCATCTCCGGTTCGGTCAGCGGAGGATCGCTGGTCTGGCCCAGCCGGTTGTAGCCGCCGGACCCCATGCTCAATGTCGATACGTTCAAGCCGGTGCGTCCCAGGGGACGGTATGAGACCATATCGACTCCTTTCGGATATCGGATGAGGTGAGAATCGCCTTTACAAAACGGCCGGCTTTGAATATCGATCTTGAATCACAAACTGGCTTCAGACAACCGCGTTCATTGACACACTTTAAGAGGAAGGAACGGGCATGTCAACCGTCGAAGATCTCGTCAAGCGGATCAGAATCGAGGGCTGGTGCGTTCTAGACGGCGTGATACCCCCCGACCAAGTGGTGAAGGTCCGCGAAAGCTTGATCGCCACGGCAGATGGCCGGCCCGAGGACCTGGAAAATGGCCGTCATGCGATCCGCGGGCTCATCGCCTGCGATCAGGCGATCGCCCCGTACCTGTCAGATGACCGGATCATGGGCGTCACCGAAGCGTTTTTCGGCAAACACGTCCGCATTTCCATGACCACGGGCGTCATTCTCCACCCCGGATATCCCCGGACGAACGACCCCGGCGGAGGACTTCACTCGGACTGGCCCTTCGGACAGGGCTACGACTATCGCATCCCGGCGCCTTATCCCGATGCGCCGCTGCTGTTGACCAGCCTCTGGATGCTCACGCCCTTTACCAGGGAAAACGGTGGCACGGTACTGGTGCCGGGAAGTCACAAGGCGAGCAACAATCCCACGGGCGACAGCAGCCTGGTGCCGGGAACAAGGCACCCATCGGAAATCCAAGCCGAAGGAAAGCCGGGAAGCGTGCTGCTCTTCGACAGCCGGACCTGGCATATCAATGGACATAACAACAGCGACGCGACCCGCATGGCCGTCATCGCACGGTACGCGGCTTGGTGGTTCAACCTCAACCCGCTCATTCCGGGTCTTTCGGACTTCGAACGCGATGCGGCCAACCGGGGTTTCCGGCCTGACGACGTCGTGCCGCTGACCCAGGAACAATATGACGCGCTGCCCGAACGCACCAGGCCCCTGTTCCACCATATCGTCATCGGGCAGAAGGTCCTTCCGTCCTAGACACGGTCGGCCGGAACGTTCCGCGCTCCCGGTCTTGAGGAACGCATGAAAAGTAACAGCCGTCCCAACGTGGTCGTCATCTGCGCCGACCAGCTCCGCGGCGACACCTTGGGCATCGCGGGCCATCCCGTGGTCCACACACCCGGTATCGACGCCCTCGCCCATACCGGACACTACTTCCCCCGCGCGGTCTCGGAGGTCCCCTCCTGCGTGGGCGCCCGCCGGACGCTTTTCAGCGGGCAGTGGCCGGTTACCCACGGCATGGTCGGTTTCGACGACATGGCGCCGTGGGACGAACCGGACACGCTCTGCCGGGTATTCCAGCGCAACGGCTACAAGACCTACTGTATCGGGAAACGGCACGTCTACCCCCAAGACGAACCCTACGGCTTCGACCGCATCGTCGCCCACGAGGAAGGCCGGTTCCTTTCGCCCGGATACCGCGACGACTACCTGGACTGGCTTGCCGAACGGGGATGGGGTGATTTCGGCCTGTTCAACGCGGGTGTGACCAACAACGGGTACACGTCGCGTCCCTGCGTCTTTCCGGAGGAATTCCACGTGACCACGTGGACGGCCACGCAGGCCATACGCGTCATGGACGAGCATGTCAAGGACCACGGACGGGACGTGCCCTTCTTCCTGTTCGTGTCCTTCAGCAAGCCCCATCCGCCCTGGGATCCGCCTGCTTTCTTCTATGAGCGGTACGCCAACGATCCCGACCTGCCCGATCCGGTTATCGGGGACCCGTCCGGCTACGTGGACAAACGCACACCCTTCGTCAAGGCCCACGGCCCCTTCCCGGAAGCGGAGTATCTCCCCCTGTCCCTCAAAAACGTCCGGCGCGCCCGGGCAGGGTACTACGGCTGCATCGACCACATGGACACCCAGATTACACGATTCACCTATCACATGTGGCGCATGCTCCAGCTTCGAAACCTCGTCTTTGCCTTCGTCGGCGACCACGGCGACATGATGGGCGATCACCATTACTGGGCCAAGTCGTACGGGTACGAGGGATCGATCCGCGTGCCCTTCGTCCTTAACTTCCCCGCACAGATGGATTTCCCCGCCGGTGTCCGGTACCCCGACACGACTGTGGGCCTGGCGGACCTGATGCCCACGCTGCTCGACGTGTGCGGCGTGCCCGCGCCGGAACGTATGGACGGCCGCTCGCTCATGCCGCTCGTACGGGGCGAAACGGACCGGCTGGACCGGGAAAGCCTGCACGCCGAACACCTCGAATTCGGCCATTATCTGGTCGACCACCGGGAGAAGTTCCTCTGGCACTACCGGACCGGGCAGTTCGAATACTACGATCTCCAGGAAGATCCGCTCGAGTGCCGGAACCTGTATAGCGATGATCATCCCAGGGCCCGCCTGCTGCGCGACCAACTGCGGGAACTGATCATGGAGCAGGGCAGGGAAGAGGATTTCATGCGCGACGGGAAACTGAGCAACGAAGTCGCGCAAAGTCACACCCACGAGTTCCCTCCCTATGCCGTGTAGGGATATGCCCTGTTGAGCTGTAGCCGGTCAGACCCTGCGGGGTTTCTGGCCCTTCCGCTGTCTCCATGGTGAGGTGCAGAATGGAAAAGCCCTTTAAGACCACCTATGACCGCAACGGGCTGCGTCCTCGATATCCCGAATCGATTTCCCCTGAAAAGGTCCGCGAGAAGCTGCTGGAACTCTTCGGTATGGCGGACATTCCGGAACAGGTTGATTTCACGACGGGCGAGTCGCGGGTTGAACACGGTATCCGGCTCACGGATCTTTCCTACGCCAATTCCCACAAGGAGACGGTCCCGGCCATCCTGATCGAGCCCCTGGACAACCCGGCCGAATACCTGCCGGGCGTGGTCTGCGTTCCAGGTACGGGGGGATCGGCCGAGCGCATGGCCCTGGAACGGTTCTACAAGGACGGTCCGAACGAGCCGCCCCTCTATGGCTGGGCACGGGAACTGGCCCGGCGGGGCTACGTGGCGTTGGCCATCTCACCCAAGGGCTGCCATGGCCGGGGCACGAACGAGGTTTCCTGGTACATCGAACTCAAGCACCTGCTCGCCTACGGCATCTCGCAGATGGGACTCCTCGTGGAGGAATCGCTCCGAGGCGTCCGCGTGCTCCAGGCCCAGGATCGGATCGGGAACAACAAGGTGGGATTGACGGGCATGTCCCTGGGGGGCAACGCGACGTGGTACGCCATGGCCTGCGCCCCCTGGCTGGCAACCGGCGTCCCCATTTGCGGCGGCGTGGGGCAACTCGAGAGCGTCATACGGGGAGGCGACCTGTACCGGCACAGCGCCTACTTCTACGTGCCCCACATGCTCCGCTACTTCGATCATCCCGATATCGTCGCGAACTGCATCGCGCCCCGGCCCTTCATGATGGTGGCGCCCACGTCTGACGAGGACATGCCGAAGTCCGGCGTCGACGAACTGATTCGCGTGGTGGCGCCGATATACCGCTACGCCGGCGTGAGTGACCATTTCCGTGTCTACCAGCCAGACGGCAACCACGTCTTTCGATTCGAGTACTTCGAATGGATGGTGGAGTGGTTCGATCGGTTTCTCAAGGGAGATTATGCTTGACGCCCGGCAAGATCCAAACTTACTTTAACTGCGTTCCCTCCAACATGTTGCAGGCAGGATGTTACCGTGAGTGAAACTGCCAGAGACCCCAGCGAATCGAGCGACTCCTCCGACGTCGTCGGCCCTGACCCCAGCAGGTTGACCGACGAGGAAGTGCTGACCGAGGGACCGCAGTACAACGCGCCGCCCCCGAAGAAGCGGGTGAAGTGGTACCGGTGCCGCGTCACGCGGGAACAACTCGCCAGCCTCAACAAACGCAGCGATTTCCTGGGATTCGTACAGACCTTGGGCTATCTCGCCGTCCTGGCCGCCGGCGCCGGCGCCGCCATCTACTCCTCCCTCTACTGGCCGTGGTATGTTACTTTGCTCCTGGTTTTCGTCAACGGCCACTTCTGGCATTTCCTGGTCAACGGCTTTCACGAACTGGTCCATGATTCCGTCTTCAGGACCCGCTGGCTGAACAGGTTTTTCCTCCGCGTGTATTCCTTCCTGGGATGGCACAACCACCACCACTTCTGGGCGAGCCACACCGAACATCACAAGTATACGCTGCACCATCCGGACGACCAGGAGGTGGTCCTTCCCGCGAAATTCGATGTACGGGGCCTGTGGAAGTGGTCGATCGTCAACTATCGTTATCCCTACGATCTGGTGAAAGGCAGGCTGGCGGCCGTCGCAGGCAAGATACCGGACGATCGATGGTCACAGGAGCTTTTTCCGGAAAGCGACCCGGAGCGGCGCCGGGCCTATGCCAACTGGGAACGCTACATGTTCACCGGTCACATGCTGATTGCCGGTGTATCCCTGGTCTTCGGTCTCTGGGTGGTACCGCTGGTCATTACCTTCCCGAAGATGATCGGCGCGTGGCTGCAGTTCCTGTGCAACGCGACCCAGCACGTGGGCCTGCAGGATGAAATTCCCGACTTCCGCCTCTGCTGCAGGACCTTCTATATCAACCCCGTCCTGCAGTTCCTTTACTGGCACATGAACTACCATACCGAGCACCACATGTACGCCGCGGTCCCCTGCTACAAACTGGGTCGGCTGCACCGGCTCATCAAGCACGAGATGCCCCACTGCACCAGCGGTTTATGGGAAACCTGGAAGCAGATCATACAGATCATGGACCGCCAGGAAGCGGAACCCGGTTACCAGTTCATCGCCGAACTCCCGGCGGCCGCACCGGCACCCGGACCCGCTCCCACCTCCCGGAACACCCCATGAAAATCACGGGCATCAAGCTGTTCGTCCTCGAAGATCCCGAACAGCCGCAGTATTACCATGTATTGAAGCGGGTCCCCGGCCTGAGGCGCACGCAGTATACCCACGGCAGCAAATCCCATCCCAAAGGCGGAAACCTGCGGCAGCACTTCATCCGGGTCGAGACCGACGAAGGCATTGAGGGCACGTGCACGACAACGATGGACCGGGAGCAAGTGGAGATCCTGCGCACGCAGGTAATGGGCAAGAACCCGCTGAACCGTGAAGAACTGTTCCAGTTGCTTCACAAGGGCACGCGCTGGCTGTACCAGAAGCCCGGGTGGTTCGGCGATTTCGACAACTGTCTGTGGGACATCGCCGGAAAGAAGGCGGGTCTGCCGGTTTACGTCTTGATCGGCCGGGTCCGGGACCGGTTTCCCGTATACCTGACCGGTGGAGATTCCGATATCGAAACCTACCTGCAGATGATCGAAGACGGCCGGGAATACGGCGTAAACGCCTACAAGTTCCACACCTACAAGGGTGGGAAGGCGGACATACCCATATTCCGCGAGGTGCGCCGGATCGTCGGTCCCGATTACCTGCTCCTGAACGACCCGGTCTGTTCCTATACGCTCCAGGAAGCCATCGAGGTGGGGCGGGTCATGGAGGAACTGGACTTCGTCTGGCTGGAAGAGCCGATGCACGAACAGAAGGAGCACCAGTACCAGGTACTGTGCCGGGAATTGACCATACCGGTGATGGGGAACGAGACGCTGATGCACGACCTGGGCATCTCGACCCAGCGGCTGATATCCGGGGCGACCGATCTGCTGCGCGCCAACGCCCGCTTCGGGACCACCCAGGTGCTGAAGATGGCCCACTTCGCCGAGATGTACGACACCAACATCGAGATGAACGCCGAAGGCGGCCTCTTCGGCCTCGTCCACGCCCACCTCGGATGCTGTATCGACAATACGGGCTTTTACGAAACAGGCGGAAACGGCTTCGTAGACACGGCCGGCACCTGGGGCATGGTCAACAAGCCGCTGGTCGCGGACGGCCATATCGTTCCGCCCGACGGGCCGGGCTGGGGAGCGGAGTGGGACACCGACCGCTTCGAGGCCATGACCGTGACAGTGTATTGACGGCACCTGGCTATACAACCTTATTGACGGCACCCCGCCTGATAATCCGCCTTATACATCCAGGTCTACGATTTCCCCTTCTATACGCATAGAAGATACTTCGAGCCGGGCGACCGTCACGGGCAGGCCGAAGCGCCGCGGTCCGGCGCTGCCCGGGTTGAGGTACCACACCCCGTCGCCGCGTTGTTCCAGCACCGGCTGGTGGGAATGGCCGAAAATCACGACGTCGACCCCCGCGGCAACCGGATCGACGCCCAGGTCCTCGATGTCGTGCACGATGTAGATCGATTTTCCGGCGACCTCGATGAGTTCGGTAGCCGGCAGCCGCGCCGCCCAGGACTGGTAGTCGGTATTGCCCCGAACCACCGTGACAGGCGCGATCGACGCAAGCGCTTCCAGTATATCCTCGCCGCCCACGTCCCCGCCGTGAATGATCCGTTCAACCCCGGCCAGCGCGGCGAGGGCCTCCGGCCGCAACAGCCGGTGGGTGTCCGAGATCACCCCGATCTTGACCGTCTGGCTCATGGAATGAACGGACTCGTGATATGCCTTGGATGGTAGCACCGCGTATCCTAAGAGTTAAGCCTGTTCGGCCTTTCTACCCGGCATCAGGCTGTACTTGCCTGGCCCAGTGAACCACAGGGCGATATAGACCGCGCAGAGTTCCATGGCATGGGACGCGCCGCTGAGTCCCGAACCCGGATCGTCCGCGGGCAGGGAAAGGTGACGCAGCATGGCCATGAGCATAGTGAGCGCGAGCAGCGTCGCCGCGGGGCGGAAGAATAGCCCGAGCATCAGAAGTATCGAGCAGAAAAACTCCGCGAAACCGGCCATGAATCCCCAGAACGCGGGGAGAAAGCCGATGCCGATCAGCTCCATGTTCCCGCCGATCGCGGCCCAGCGTTCAGGGTTGGATATCTTTCCCCAGCCGTGAAAGGCCGCCATGCTGAAGCCGATCACGATGCGGATGATGAGCAGTCCCAGGTCGGTCATGCCGAGGTTGTTCATAAGGAAGCACTTTAGTCTGTTCATGACGTTATCCCTTTATGTTGCCTTCGTAGATGATACGAAGATATGATACTCGTTCCACCACAAGGATTGCATGAGGTCCCCGTGAGTATTCTATGAGAAATGTATGAGGAACCCCACGGATATTGAAAACAACATCAGGACATGACCAGAGGTTCTTGAGGTTGGAACGAGTTCGACTGGTAATGATCTACACACGAGGACATCCGGTATCGCCGTCGGACTGGGCCAGGCCGGACCAGACCAGACCAGACCGTCAAGTCCAGGTTACCTCGCGCGACTCGCCGCCGGGACCGGCCTGCAGGATGGTGTCCGCGACGGCGATGGCCTTGACGGCCTCGGTGCCCGGCGAAAGGCACGTGACGTCTCCCCGGACGCAGGACAGGAAGTGCTCGGCCTGATAGGCGTACATGTCGGGCTCGGACTTCGACTTGATCAGGGTTTGCTCACCTTCCCGGTCCGTGAAGCAGCAGTACTGATGGGGTACGTCGTCCTCCGGTTCGGACAGGTCGCCGGTTCCGAACTGGATAAACCCCTTCGGCCCGATGATGTCGTGCAGGCCGTTGCCCCGCGCCGCCCAGCTCCATGACATGAGCAACTGGTTGCCGTTCCTGTAGCGGACGATGGCGGAACAGGTGTCCAGCGCCGATGAATCGGGATCCAGATTGATCGAACTGGACAGGACGCTTTCCGGATCTCCAAAGAGGTAATTGGCGAAATCATAGTTGTGTACCGCCCCGTCCAAGAGGGGACCGCCGCCCATATCGTGGTCCATGTACCATCTGCCCGGTCCGAAGCCGGCCATGGCGTTGCGCCAGAGGATGGGAGAGCCCAGTTTTCCTGATGCCACGTAGGCGCCCCAGGACTTCCAGTGAGGATCGAAGCGGCGGCAGTGGGCGACCATGAGGACGGTGTTTCGCCGATCCGCCTCTTCGTTGAGCCTATTGCATTCGTCCACCGTGCGGGCCATGGGTTTTTCCACCAGCACGGGAATGCCCGCGGCCAGGGCGGTCGATACCGCGGCGTAATGCAGGCCTGTGGGCACGGCAACCACGACGGCGTCCACCTCGCCGCTGTTGACGAGGGCTTCGGTGGAATCGAACAGCCGCGTACCCGGAAAGGTCTCGGCGAAACGCGCCCGCATTTCAGGGGACGGATCGGCACCCGCGACCAGCTGGCAGCCATCGACCCCATCAAAGGCCCTGGCCTGATGTGACCCCATGCCGCCAAGTCCGATTGAACCCACTCTTATCATGGTCTGTCCTTTCGTGGAATGCCTGGAGAACTGCCTGGGTGTTCGCGGTTGCAGGTTTTTCAGATTCCGCGGCGTCCGGCGGAAGCCGCCAGCGGGAACTCCGGTTTGATCTGAAACATTGATGAGGAACTGCTTGTCCAAAAAAGTAGATGGAATAACTTGAACTTTGTCAAGTTCTCATGCCGTCAGCGAGCTTCATAACAGTGCGTTGCGCACGGGCACCTGCTCCGCAACAAACCCCAAACCGGGAGAGCAAAGCATGTCCAATGAACAGGAGATCCAGGAAGCGAACCTGGCGAGAAAAGAGCTGTCGGAAGACGAACGGCTGCAATTCGACGTCCAGTACGGGACCCGGCGAAAAGACCCCACGACTGCGCTTGCCATAAGCATACTTTGCGGCACGCTCGGAATCGACCGGTTCTACATTGGCGATATCGGACTTGGAATCGCCAAATTGTTGACACTCGGCGGTCTCTTTATCTGGACGATCATCGACTGGTTCCTGATCATGGATGCGACCCGGGCGCAAAATAACCAACTCATGCGCCAGGTCCGTGAAAGTATTGTACAGGAGAGAGCGTGATCTGTCCCGCATGACGAAATCCGCCGCGACCATAACTCCTTATTGTAGATCCCGCTCATTACCAGGTCGGTGAGGCCTTGGGGTCTGGCCCAAAACGGTTTTCGCCCTTTGTCCCGTCCAGGATCAAAAACACCAGGAGTATTATGACACCGACGATCGGGATAAACGCAATCAGAAACCACCATCCGCTGCGCTCGGTGTCGTGTAGGCCGTCTAATGATTACAGCGAGATAGGGTATGATTACCGCTATATAGTAAAGAGTACTGAGGAACCCGAGGTTATCTCCGCTCATCTCGACTTTCCACCCCATAAACTCGTCAATCACCGCGAGGAATATAGAAATGATTGCGGAGAAAAGGAAAAACATCCAGAATTCCGTTCTCCTCGCCCTTCCACTGAAAACCGCGTACTTCTTCAGCACTTCGATGTACCAGTGCATGTTCCCTCCCGTTCTTTTCTGCATCAAAATCGCATGAACAATGTGCTCGAATCACCAAGCGCCCTGAATCATCGAGCGCTCTGAATTACTGCCAAAGCATCTCCCCTTCCGGCAGCTGCGACGCAAGAAACTCCTCGTTCAGTTCCACGCCCAGGCCCGGGGCTTCCGTCAGCGCCACGTGCCCGTCCTGGATGACCGAAGTGTCCGTAGCGAGCACATCGTCCCAGGTCGGGTCGTCGAAGCGATGGTACTCCAGGACCAGGAAATTCGGCACACTCGCACAGACGTGGGCGTCCCCGACTGTGCTCAGCGCACTGGAATTGTTGTGCGGCGCGAAGGGCACGTAGTATATCTCGGCCATGTTGGCGATCTTCCGGCATTCCGACAGGCCGCCGCACTTCGAAATATCCGGCATGATGATGTCGGCCGCCTGCTGCTGCAGCAGGTCTCTGAAACCGTGGCGGAGATAGAGGTTCTCCCCGACGCAGATCGGCGTTCCCGTGGCATGGGTGATCTTCGCCAGGGCGTCGATATTCTCCGGCGGTACGGGTTCCTCGAGCCACAGGAGATTGAGCGGTTCGAATTCCTGGGCCATTTTCATTCCGGCGGTCGCGTCATACCGTCCGTGAAGATCTATGGCGAGGTCCAGGGACGGACCGATCCCCTCGCGAATCGCGAAAGCCTGGTCCACGAGAGACTTCAACTCGTCAGGCGTCACCGACCAGTTCCAAGGATCCAGCTTGTGGGGGTTCTGGGCGTCGTCGAGGTCGAACTTGATCGCGGTGAAACCCCGTTCCTTCACCTCCGCGGCACGCTCGTTGTAGTCGTAGTGCGCGCTGTCCACGTACAGCCGGACCCGGTCCCGGAACTTGCCGCCCAGGAGCCGGTACACCGGGACGCCCTGGGCCTTTCCCGCCAGGTCCCAGAGTGCGATCTCGATCCCGGTGAGCGCCGAGATGGCCGTGCCGCCCGCTCCGCCCATGAATATGTACTTTCGACGGATAAGCTCGAAGCAGGCGTCCACGTCGCGGGGATCCATGCCGATGATCATTTTCGCCATGTGCCGGGTCGAGTTCCGCCATCCGCCGTCGAGGTGACTGGCTTCTCCGGTGCCATACACGCCTTCGTCGGTGTAGATTCGGACGTAGTGGTAGGTATACCCGGTCGGCACGGTCACTTCGGCGGTCTTTATTTCGGTGATCTTCATTCGTTCTCCTGTCTGATTTCGAATCTGTCGCGGTTTTCAGCCGTTTTGCGGTTTTCAGTCGCTTTTGCGGCTTCCAGCCGCATTTGCGGATGCCACTCGCTGGCGCGGCTTCCCCGCTACGATACCAAGCCCGCATGATCCACTACAGGCCTTCCGACGCATCCCTGTTCAGTCTCCGATCCGGACCGCCTTCAACCGGTTGTTGTAATGATCACTGACGAGCAGGACATCCTCACCATAGAAACACAGACCATTGGGCTGGTTCAACGGCGCCTCCCGCGCTGCCACGGGCTCGTCGCAGTCGCCGTATTCCCTGCTGCCGGCGATGGTTTCCAGGACGCCGTTCTCGGTTAGGCGACGTACCACGTTATTGCCGGTATCGGAAAAGTACACCCGCCCCCGCGCATCCAGGGCCAGGCCTCGGGGAACGGATATCACGGCCTGCGACGCCCTGGAACCATCGGGCGAATAGCCCTCTTCCCCGGTTCCGGCAAGGGTGGAAATTACCCCGGTATCGTCGTCCACCCGCCGGATCACATGATACCGGTCATCCGTGAAGTAGAGATGTCCGGAATCGTCCACCCGGATTGCCGTCGGCGAACCGATCCGCGCGCTGGTTGCGGGACCACCGTCCCCGGTATACCCGTGCAGGCCGACGCCCGCGACCGTGGTGATGATACCGGTTCTGGCGTCGACTCTCCTGATGCGCCCACAGCCCGCATCCCCGATGTATATGTCGTCGTTGGGTCCGTGGGTCACCGAGAGGACGTGCATCAGGCACGCGCTCAGGGCCGGCCCGCCGTCGCCCTTGTCCCACTGGAAGGCCGCGCCCGCCACGTTGTGGATCACACCGTCAAGATCCACGCGCCGCACGTGACCGTGCCGGGTATCGGCAATGACGATCCTCCCGGCGCGGTCCACCGAGACGTCGTGGGGATTCCCCAGGTGGGCGTCGACGGCCGGCCCGCCGTCGCCGCCATAAGCCCGCGCACCCGTCCCAGCGATCGTGCGGATCACTCCGGTTTCCGGATCGATCGACCGGATGCGCTGATTCCAGACGTCCGCGATGATAATCCGTCCATCCGGACCGACCGACAGGCCGCCGGGTCCGTTCAGAAAACCAGCGGTCGCGGTCTCCCCGTCGTGGACACTCGTGCCGCCGAGGACCGTGGTCACGGTCCCCGTTGCACCGTCGCAACGCCGCAGCCGGCCGGAGCAGTCGCCCCAGAAGACGGTGCCGTCCGGTTCGGCGCAGATCCCCGCTTCCACGGAATTGCACCGGGTGGCGACTCCCGGCAGCCCCTCCTCGCCGAAGCCCGGTTCGCCGGTACCCGCCAGCGTGCGGACGATACCCGTCTCCCGCTCCACCTTTCGTACGCGAAAGCCGTACTTCTCGCCGACGTAGAGATTATCGTGGACGTCCAGGCAGATGGCGTCCGGCATGAGCGTGCTTGCTTCCATGGCCGGCCCGCCGTCGCCGTTTGACGCGCGCTGGCCGGTTCCCAAGACCGTGTCGATGATCCCGGACTGCATGTCGATCTTCCGGACGCGATCGTTGGAATTGTCGCACACGTACAGGTCGCCCCGCGAATCGAAGGCGAGGTGTTCGGGATGATTGAATCCCGCGTCGCGGGCCGGCCCGCCGTCGCCGTGGTACCCGCCCAGGCTCAGTCCCGGGCCCGAGTACGGCCGGCTTACTCCCCGCTCGGAGGGATAATGCCGGGCGTGATGGCCGAAGACGGTCTCAACGATCCCGGTCCGGGCGTCGATACGCCGGATGTTGTTCGTCCACTCGCTGGAAAGGTACACGTTGCCGTCCCGGTCCACGGCCACACCGCAAGTGCAATCCAGCTCGGCGTCGACCGCAGGCCCTCCATCGCCGCCCCGGCCGACCCGGCCGTTGCCCGCGACGCGGGTGACGATTCCGGTCTCGTAATCGATTCGACGGATGGTGAAGTTGCCCAGATCGGAAAGATAGAGGTTGCCGTGCCGGTCCTGGTACAGGTCATGCGGATGGCGAAACCGCGCCTCGGCGGCCGGCCCGCCGTCGCCCGAGTCGCCCGCAATGCCGTCTCCTGCAAAGGCGTGGAGGATCCCGTCACGATCGATGCGCCAGATACGATGCCACTGGTAGTCGATCACGATCAGATCACCGTCGGGCCGGCGTACCACGCCCATCGGCCATCCCGCGTCGGCCTCCTTTGCCGGAATACCGGCGCGCTGGCCCACGCCGGCTATGACCAGGGATTCTCCGGCGGGCAGGTGCTTTAGTTTTTCGGTAATGCGCATGCGTGAGACGAGTAACCCGGCGTCCAATGTACCCGTGCGACGGGCGTCCAATGTACCCGTGCGACGGGCGTCCAATGTACCCGTGCGACGGACGACAGAGATCCGCCGATCGTGTATACTTAATTCTGCAGGTAATGATGTAAAGACGGCGGCCCAGACAGGCAGCCGCCAAGTCAAGATGGTACAGTTTCCACCCGGGCATGGCAACCGTTAAATGCAAATTGACAGCTTCACCTCGACCGGTTAACATACGACCCCGCACAGCCGGATTCGTTACGCTTCAGGACGTTCCCATTTCATTGGAAAAGGCCTTTCGCATGAACTATGATTTCGACCAGCGCATCATTCGCAACGGAACCAATTCGTACAAGTGGGACTTCGTAAAAAAGGACGGTGCCGTCGTTCCGTGGGACGAGACCGACGCCACGCGGCACGAGAAGCCCGTGCTCCCGCTTTGGGTGGCGGACATGGATTTCCCGTGCCCGCAACCGGTGGTGGACGCGGTGACCGAAATCGCCCGCATGGGTGTCTATGGATACACCTTCCCGCCGCCGTCCTACTACGATTCCGTGGTGAGATGGATGAAGCGGCGCCACAACTGGTTCGTCGATCCCGACACCATCTGCTTCACCCCGGGTATCGTACCCGCCCTGCACATGCTGGTTTCCGCCTACACGAAACCCGGCGACAAGGTGCTGGTGCAACCGCCGGTCTATTACCCGTTCTATAATGCGATAGAAAACCTTCAGACGAAGCCGGTGCTGAACCCACTCCGGTACCGGGACGGGCGCTACTTCATGGATTTCGACGACCTGGAAGTCAAATGCGCCGATCCGGAGGTCAAGCTGGCCATCCTCTGCCATCCCCACAACCCGGTCGGCCGGATCTGGACCCGGGAGGAGCTGCGGCGTTTCGGCCGGATCTGCATGGACAACGACGTATTGGTCGTATCCGACGAGATCCACGGCGACCTGATCCTGGGGAACCGGGACTTTACGCCGTACGCCACGCTGGGCGCGGAATACGAGGAGCGGTCGATCATCTGCACCTCGCCCAGCAAGACCTTCAACCTCGCCGCGCTGCAGGCGTCGAACATGATGATTCCCGACCCGGAACTCAGGGAGGCCTTTCAGCAGACCGTCCGCAGCGCCGGCATCTTCACGCTGAATCCCTTCGGTATCGCTGCCGTCGAAGCCGCCTATGACCACGGCGAGGAATGGCTGGAGCAACTGCTGGCCTACCTGGAGGGAAATTTCCGGTTTCTCGAATCCTTCTTCCGCGAGCGGCTGCCCGGCATACCCGTCATCGAAACCGAGGGCACCTATCTCGTCTGGGTGGATTTCACGAGCCTGGGGCTGGACAAGGACGCCCTCCAGCACCTCATGATGGAGGAGGCGCGCGTCTTTCTCGATGAAGGGTACATCTTCGGGTCGGAGGGCGAAGGCTTCGAGCGGATCAACATCGCCTGTCCCCGGTCGATCCTCGCCGAGGCGCTGGAAAGGATCGAGATGGTGGTGAAGGAGTTGGATTCGATTTAGAAACCATCGGTCACCCGCACCACGATCATACGGTTACTGCTTGAATATCGAGCTGGATCCACAGCGCGCCACTACAATATCTCTCCTCAATATCCCGCTATGTTTCATTTATAGTATCCGATTTAACGACTATTGTCATTCATATGGCTTTGTGTATCTTGTAGATACGACGAATCAACACCGCTGCCTGAAATGAAACAAATTAGGATGCGGTATGATACAGCCGGGCGCCGAATCTCTACGGAAGATCGCCGTTATCGGGCAGGGAACCGCAGGGTCCCTGGCGGCCGCCAGCGTAACGCGTGTTCACCCCGACGGCGACCACGAGCTGCACCACATCTATGACTCCCGCATACCGGTCATCGGCGTGGGAGAAGGTAGCTGGCCGAGCCTGGTGCAGGAATTGCAGAAACTGACGAGTCTGCCCCATGAGACCGTCCAGCAGCGCTTGAAGGGTACGCGCAAGTACGGTGTCGCATTCGAGGGGTGGGGCCGGCGCGACCGCGATTTCACCCACTACTTTACCCCACAGCAAGTGTCCTACGCCTACCACCTGTCCGCCGACCTGATGGCGGACCTTCTGCGCGAAGGCACGCGCGCGCACCATATCGACGCGAAGGTGCTCGACGTCACCAGGGTCGAGGATGGCGCGCAGGTGGAATTCGAGGGCCGGGTGCCGGAGCGATACGACCTGGTCTTCGACGCCCGCGGGTTTCCGAAAGAACTCCATCCCGAACGGCACATCGAAATTTCTTTCATCCCCACCAATACCGCCGTCATCCGGCGCTGCCCTGCAGTCATCGAAGAAGGGCGGAACGGACCGGTTCTGCAACATACCTACACCCGTGCGGTTGCGCGTCCGCACGGGTGGGTATTTGTTATACCGCTCACGGCGCACACATCCTACGGATACATCTTCAACCGCAAGGTATCCAGCCTTGAAGAAGTCGAATCAGACTTCGACGCGTTCCTTGAAACCGATGGCGTGTTGGAATTCGAGCAACGGGCCGTCATTCCCTTTCCGAATTTCGTCCATCGTCAGATTTACGACGGCGCGGTAGCCCGTATCGGCAACGCGGCGGCCTTCATGGAGCCACTCGAGGCTACGGCGATCGTATCTGCCCAACTGCAAATCGGGATGGTTCTCCAGACACGCCTGAACCGGCCTGCGGAGCATCTTGAGCGCGACGCGCCCGTGGTCAATCGGTTTCTCATCAATAACATGCTCTGCTACGGCCTGTTCGTAGGCTGGCACTATTCCTGTGGTTCGAAGTATAACAGCGAATTCTGGCGACTTGCCCGTGAACGTGCCTGGCCGCGACACCGCAAGGCAATGGACCCCGAGGCGGTGGACTGCGATGCGCTTGGAAAATTCGACGAAATGATCGAACTGCTGAACCGGCCGGTCATCGACAAGACCGACTGGAACCGGATGTGCGCGGTGCCGCTCACGAGTTATGCCCAGATGTCCCAGGGGCTGGGCTGGACCGCCTGCCAGACGCCGGTTTAAGAGCATTTTCAAGATTGTCCAAAGGATCAAGACCTGGTCCGCGCAATCAGAATCCGCCGCTTGCCACACGCGACATTGCTTGATCTGGATTGGGTATAACTTCATAATATGTATTAAATTAAAATGTCGTGAGGTTTTCTGTCATGCTGTTGTGCGGATTTCTATCTTGATCGACTACTATGAGGAGGCGATGCCAGCGTCGTGTTCAACAATCCATTAAACTCGTTTCATGATATGGTTGCCGAAGCAAAGGAAGAACGCGAGCAACTCGACCGGCTGCTGACGATTTCCACGCCGCGGGAGCGTCTGCTGGTCGCCGCGATTGCTCTTTTCCTTGGCGCCCTCCTGGCGTGGTTTTTCCTCGGCAGTGTGGCACGCAGTCTCGAGGTGGACGGCGTACTGATCGGACAAGGTGAAATCCTGCCCGATAGCAGGCAGTCCGTGCAGGCCCTCGTCTGGGTCAACAGCGAAATGGCTCCAGATATCGCGGCAGGGATGCCGGTGGTGATCGAGCCGAATGCGGCGGATGGAGAAACAGGCGCGCTGGGCGGAACGGTCAGGGCGATTGCCGCCGAACCCTTTTCGGGTGGTCCGGCAGCGTTCGAGACCGCGGCGCCGGTGTCCGTGCACCGCATCGATATAGCGCTCGAAACAGCGCTCGAAGAAAGTCCTGATCCGGATTCCTTTGCGGGCACGAAATGCCGAATTTTCATCGAGCTGGGCAGGCAGTCTCCAATCGAACTATTCGTGAAGCGGCGGGAATAGGATGCCGACGAGCACTTCCGATCGAGTCCAAAACAAGACCGCTCCGGACAAATCGGAACAGCGGATCACCACGCCCGTTCTGTTGCAGATGCATGCCTCTGAATGCGGCGCCGCCTGTCTCGGTATCGTCCTGGGCTACTTCGGGAGATGGGCGCCGCTTACCGAGTTGCGTGAGAAATGCGAGGTAAGCCGGGACGGCAGCAGTGCCGCAAGCATCCTGCGCGCCTCCAGGCACTTTGGTCTCGAATGTAACGGGCTCAGCGTGCGTGCCGATCAACTCAAAATGCTGGAGTTGCCTTTGATCCTGTTCTGGCAGTTCAGCCATTTCCTTGTGCTCGACGGATACGACAGCCGGTACTTCTACCTCAACGACCCCGCCACGGGGCGGCGCAGGGTTTCCGCTGAAGAGTTCGAGAAGGGTTACAGCGGCATTGCCCTTCGCTTCAAGCGCGGCGACGATTTCAGCCCCGGGGGCGAACAGCCCGACTTGTTCAGGCAGTTAAGCGCCCTGATCGCCGGATCATGGAGTCTGCTTACCGGCGTGGTTGCCTGCGGACTCATGTTGACGTTATTGACCCTGGTGATTCCCGCGTCACTCAGTGTTTTCGTCGACGAGGTCATGGAAAAGCATGGGGCCTGGGGCGGACTGGTAACCGCCTTGCTGGGCGGAGGGGTCCTTGTATATATCCTGTCCCTGCTCAAGCACCGTTTCCTCAAGCGGCTCGCGGTCCGGGTATCGGTGATCGGCTACAGCCGGGGAATGGCCCGGCTGCTGCGTCTGCCGGTAGCGTTTTTCGAACACAGGCTGACCGGCGATCTGACCGATCGCGTCTCGTCCACCGACAGAATCGCGAGGAACCTGGCGGACCAGTTCCTGGTACTCATCGTCGACATGGCCATGAGCGCGGTGTTCCTCGTCGCCATGTTCGCCTACGATGTCGTACTCTCGCTGATCGTGCTGTTTCTGGCGCTTCTGCACGCGCTGCTTGCCCGCTTTCTCAACGCCCTTCGGGCTGTCCGCAGTCAGACGATGAGGCGCCAGCAGGGACTGCTGATCGGACTCGGCATGCAGATGCTGAGTCACACGGACAATCTGCGTATGACGGGAGCGGATGACCGGTTTTTCTCGCGCTGGAGCGGGCAACAGGCCCGTGAGCTGCGGGCGCGCCAGCTTTACTCCGAACTGGGCTCCGTCAACACTTCGCTGCCGGGGCTGATCGACGCGCTGCGCGCCGCCGCGATTCTGGGCATCGGCGGCATGCTGGTCATGCATGGGGAAATGACGCTGGGTGCGCTGGTCGGCTTCTATATCCTGGCAGAGATGTTTCTGGCTCCCGTTGAGCGCTTCCTCGAGTTTGCCGAAAATCGCCAGGCCCTCGAAACCGATCTGCAACGGCTCGAGGACATCTCCGAAACCGACGAGGATCCCGTTTTCAGTCGCAGAAGTCCGGAATCGGAGTCGATCCCCACGTTCAACGGCCGGCTTCAGCTCGCTGGCCAGCTGGAACTGCGGAACATCACCTTCGGTTACAATAGAAGCCGACCCCCTTTGATCAAGGAATTCAACCTCGTGATCAAGCCAGGTCAGCGCGTTGCCGTGGTCGGTCCCAGCGGCTCCGGCAAGTCGACCCTGGCGCGGCTCGTTTCGGGGGTCTATCAGCCCTGGTCGGGCGAAATCATGTTTGATGATCATCTGCGGAACCAGATACCCGAGGAAGTGCTGCGGCAATCCATATCCATGGTGGACCAGGAGATCGTGCTCTTTTCCGCGTCCCTGCGCGACAATATCACGCTTTGGAATCCGGCCATCCCGGATGAAGTCCTCTTCGCCGCGACGCGGGATGCCCAGATTCACGACGAGGTCCTGCTCAGACCCCACGGTTATGCGACGCTCGTCGAAGAAGGCGGGGCGAATTTCAGCGGCGGCCAGCGGCAACGGCTGGAAATCGCCCGTGCGCTGGTGGGCAATCCGACGGTGCTCATCCTGGACGAGGCCACCAGCGCCCTCGATGCGGCCACGGAGGAATATGTCGATGATGCGTTGCGGCGACGCGGGGTCACCTGCCTGATCGTGGCGCACCGGCTGAGCACCGTGCGGGACTGCGATGAGATTATCGTGCTGGACAAAGGCGTCACGGTGCAAAGGGGCACGCACGACGAACTGATTGCCGATCGGGACGGCGTGTATTACACGATGGTAAGGTCGAACTGATGCAGCATACAAGTCCGCAATTCACATCACTAGCCGAACTCGCAGATCGATACGGCGAAACCGTGTTCTGTGCGGGCAACATGCCGGTAAACCTCGACGACCCGGACACCGCCTGGTTCATCGACCAGGGCGCCGTCAATCTGTTCCTGGTCGAATACCAGAACGGGGTGGAGCAGGCGGCGCCGCAGCATCTGCTGCGGCGGGAATCGGGCTGGTTACTGCCGGGTGTAGCACCAGATCGAGGCGACGCCGCGGAAGACACCACGCTCAGTATCATCGCCAGGGGTCTGCCGGGCACCCTGCTAAAACGTCTGCCGGCTTCCCTGCTGTCCCAGGTACACCCATCGGAGCTGGCGGTACAGATCGATACCTGGCTGTCCGCCATTACCGAAACACTGGCGCGTTTCGCCATCCCCCTTCCGCGGCCGACCGCGCTGGCCGAACCCGGCCTGACACAGACCCTCGCACCCAGTACGCTTTCCGTACGGCGCGGCGTGGTGTGGGTCTCTGAACCGCCGTCCGGCGCAAGCCTGTTCATGGGGATTGTCGACACGTCGGAACTTGCGGAGTCGGGCAGCTCCCACGAAGCGGTCATTCCGCTGACCCGGACGAGTTGGCTCACCTTGTTCGACGAGGCGACCCTTACCAGCCGCTCGACTGAATCACTGGCTGCGCAAGGCAAGCTGCTGCCGGCGCTCGCCTCCTTTCACGCAGTCGCATTCACCCTGGAACGCCTGAACCGGCGGCTGGTCGTGGTCGATGCCGTCAATCTCGAACGGGCGCGGACCGCAAGCCGTCGAACGGCCGAGAAAACCGCGCGGCAGCGGCTCTACAACATCTACGACCTTCCGATCGACCGGGAGACCGGCGTTGAGGACACGGCACTGGCGGATGCCCTGCAACTGATCGGACGTCATGAAGGAATCGATTTCAAAATCCCGGCGCGATCGGGTCAATCCGATTCTCCCGTCGGCCTCGTGGACATTCTTGACGCATCGGGCGTGCGCGCCCGGCGCGTGCGTTTCCAGGCCGATGACAACTGGTGGCACGGTGACAGTAACGCGCTGCTGGCATTTCGCGCGGAGGATGGACAGCCCGTAGCGCTGCTGCCGGGAATGATCGGACGGTACCTGGAAATCGATCCGGTCAGCAAACGCCGCGTCCGTGTTACAGCGGACCGTGCGGGTGCGCTGGCCGAGGAAGCCTGGATGTTCTATCAGCCCTTGCCGACGAGGGAAGTGAAACTGGTGGATCTGCTGGGAATCGCCCTGCGCGGGTCGGCCTCGGATTGGGCGCGGCTGTTGATTGCCGGGCTGCCGTACGGCGTGATCAGACTGCTGCCGGCGCTCGCGCTCGGTTACGTTGCGAATCACATATCGGCGGGCGGAAGCACCGGGGCACTCTATGCCGTCGCCGTGGCGATAGCGGCCTTCGGCCTGCTCGGCGCACTGCTGCACCTGCTTCAAAGCACGGCGATGATGCGGCTGGAGGGGCGCTCGGCATCCCGGGTCGAAGCCGCCTTCTGGGACCGTCTCATGCGCCTTCCTCCCGGTATTCTGCACCGCAACCCGGCCGGCGACCTGGCCATGTCGGGTATGACGTTCCAGAATCTCCGCGATGGATTGCGGGGCGTCGTCGCCAACGGCCTTCTGTCGATCATTTTTCTGCTTCCGGTTTTCGGAGTCATCTTCTTTTACGATGCCACCCTCGGTGTCATCACCCTCCTCTTCAGCCTGGCTTCGCTGCTGGTCACTGTCATTCTGGGGTTGCGCCAGATTTCACCGTACGGGTGGATGATCAGTGCGGCCCGTCGCGTCGCCGGCCGGCTTTTCCAGATCGTGGGAGGCATCTCCAAGCTGCGTATGGATAATGCAGAAGGGTCGGCTTACGCCATCTGGGCGCGGGACTATCGTGCGCAGAAGCGCGCGGAGATCGAACTGGACGCCCTTGAGGGACATTCTCGGGCATTTGGCGCCGCGCTTCCCTTTCTTGCCGCCGGTGTACTCCTATTCACGGTGATGGAGGCGGGAGACCGTAACATACCGGTCGGTGATTTTCTCGTCGTTTACACCGTCTTTATCGTCTTCCAATCCGCCATCTCCCGGCTCGGCGAGTCCTTCGGCGCCATCGCTTCCATGCTGCCGGCATTCCAGCAGATGCGCCCGCTGCTTTCGGCGGCACCTGAAACCGGGACGGAAGGAGAACCGGTCGAATACCTGGGCGGCGATATACTGTTCGACCGCATTTCCTTCCGCTACGATCCCGACGGACCGTTGATACTCGACGACGTCACGATTCGCGCCCGACCCGGCGAATTCGTCGCGATCGCCGGTGAATCCGGCGCCGGCAAGAGTACCCTGTTCCGCCTTGCCCTCGGTATCGACTGGCCGACAGCCGGTGCGGTGTATTATGACGGCCGCGACCTGAGGCACCTGAATCTGAAACAGGTGCGCCGGAAGATCGGTGCGGTTCCGCAGTCGGTCGGGCTCCATCCGCAGGACCTCTGGGATAATCTGGTCAGCCACCATGACGGCGTGCCGACCGATGAAGTCTGGGCGGCGGTGCGGACCGCCGAAGTCGAGGCCCAGATCAAGGCCATGCCCATGGGCATGATGACCATGGTGGGCACCAGCGGGTCCGTCCTGTCTGGCGGCGAGAGCCAGCGCATCACCATCGCACGCTCGGTGATAGGCAGCCCGCGAATCATGTTGTTTGACGAGGCGACGAACTGGCTGGACAACGAAAACCAGGCCAGCGTGATGCGCAACCTGGCCGCCCTGACTTCCACCCGCCTCGTCATTGCCCATCGCCTGTCCACGCTGGAACAGGCCGACCGCATCTACGTGCTGCAGGCCGGAAAAGTCGTACAAAGCGGTTCCTTCAATGAACTCAAGGAGACCGACGGGGTATTCAAGGAACTGATCAGAAGGCAAATCGCCTGACACGGATGCGCGGATAACTGATCGGCGGTTGACGCCCGTTCGGTCCGGACCCGTGTAAACGGAGCAGACATCCATGAAGAAGCCCTTGGACGCGGCTGAGTTCATTGTTTCCCGCGCCGGCGACGACGACGACTTCCGTGAACGCCTTCTCGCCCGGCCTAAAGAAACCATCGAAGCGGAACTCGGCGTGACGATGGCTGAAGACGACGAGATTCATGTGCACGAGGAAACCGCCTCCGCTACCCATATCGTCCTGCCGCCGCGCGGCAAATTCACCAGGGAAGAACGGGAGGAGGCGAGAACCGGCGCGTCGTCCCTCGCCTTTCTTCGCAAGACCATGTACGATCCCGCGCCGCCTCTTCGTCCGCCCGCGCTTCCGGGGGAGTGCGTCCGCGAGATCGGAGATACTACCGAGGCGCTTGCAGATGCGGGCAGAGAAAGCATTCGCCTTGGCCTCGACTTTCTGGAGTCTAAGATCGACGAGAACGGGGCCTGGCACTGCATTCGTTTCAACCTGGCCGATCCGAACGTGCCGCGACACTTCGAAAGACCGCCCTTCATATCGGCTTTCTGTGTACTTGCCCTGGAAAGTTGCCGGGAAGCGAAGGCCAGATCCATCTGCGCCGCGACCGGGACGTATCTTGCTGATACCATCGAATATCCCGGATTCTGGCGCTATTACCGACACCTTCCCCAGGATCTCGACAGCACCACGCTCTGTTCCCTGGTGATTGGAACGCACCCCTGGATTCTGCTGGGGAGGAACGTTCCGCGGATGCTGGCGAACCGCGACG
>JAPOYX010000098.1:30785-72073 GCA_026706345.1 Gemmatimonadota bacterium
CCTGTGGATACGCGATTTGGAGACCGGTGCCGCGGTTCGCCAGCATCCGCGACGGGGAAGGCCGTTTCATGACCTGGATGCTGGAGGGCGACGAACCCGATGTCGTGTCGCGTTTTCGTATCGAAGCCGACCCCGTGGTCAATGCGAACGTCATCGCCTATCTCGGCGACCGCCCGGAAACCAGGGACGCCCAGAGATGGCTGGAAGCATTGATAGCCGAAGGCGATCTCAAAGATGCGTCCAAGTGGTACCCCGACGAGATCGCGATTTGCTATGCGGTCGCCCGTGCCGTGATGCGCGTGAGGCCGGCCCTGGATCGGCTGCGCTCTGTCCTCGCGGAACGTGTCCTGGGCTTAAGGGACGCACAGGGCGATTTCGGCAACGTCCTGCAGACGGCCCAGGCCGTGTCGGCGCTCAGCGGTGCCGGATGCCTCGAGCGCATCGACGCGACGCGGCAGTTGAGGAGCATCTTGAGTTCGCAGCGCGAGGACGGCAGCTGGCCGGAACTGCTCGCCTTTGGCGACCAGTCGCTGAAGTTTGGCGCGGTAGGTCAAATTGGACATGGATCCGAAGCCGTGACCACCGCGTTCTGTATCGAAGCGCTCGAGCGTCTCGTCACTATCTTGCAGGCCTGAACTCTCATGCCCAAATATCCGGTGACGAGATAACTTCCCGCGTAGGTGTTTGATTTGCTTACCAAGGAGGTGTAGCTATGTCACAGCGTTCTGTTGAAATCGATGGCTCCGGCCCGGACCAGGCTGACGGGACCCAGCAGATCGAGCCCTCCGTCCTGACCGCCCTACCGCATTACCTGCCGCTGGGCGTTTTTCCGTTGATCATTCTCGCCGCGTTGTATGGCGGATGGTGGCTTTTGCCGCCTATGGTCTTCATGAGCCTTTCCTGGTCCTTTGACCGGGTGTTCGGCCGTGACGGACGCATCATGGATCCGTGGAAAACGCCGAAGCACCGCCTGATCTGGCATAATCTGCCGGTCTGGACCTGGGCGTTTCTGTGGCCGCCGACGCTTGTATTCGGTTTGTGGCAGATCCTGGTGGCGGATCCGTTCGTATGGTGGCAGGACGTCGTGCTGGCCATCATATTGACGATGGAGGCACAGGCCGTGTTCGTCGTCGGCCACGAATTGATTCACCGGCGCACTAAGTGGGAGCGCCGGATCGGCGAATTCCTGCTTTCTTCCGCATCTTATCCGCAGTACGCCACGGAGCATGTTTACATCCATCATGCCCTGGTCGGTACGCCGTATGACGTGGGTTCCGCTCCGAAGGGGGAGAGTTTCTGGCGGTACATGCCCAAGGAAATCGTCAGCAACCTCGTCAATTCCTGGGAAGTCGCGCGTGAGCGTCTGGCGCGGCGCCGTTTAACCATGTGGCATTACAGCAATCCCTTCTGGCGCTACGGCTTTGGCGTCGCGTTCTGGTACGGACTGGTATTCTGGATGGGCGGGATCTGGGCGGTCCCGGTCTTCGCCTTCCTCGGCCTGTCCTGCGTGTTTTCCATGAAGATCAGCAACTACTTCCAGCACTACGGTCTGCGCCGGGTCCGTCTGGACAACGGCCGCTGGGAAAAGATCATGCCCCGCCATTCGTGGAGCGCCGACTGGAAGTTCAGCAACTGGATGCTTTTCAATGCGCAGCGTCATGCGGATCATCACGCGGTGGCATCCCGCCAGTATCCGCTGCTGCAGGTCAGTCTCGACGAATCGCCGGAATTGCCGGGAACCTATTCCGATATGATGAACATCGTGCTGAAACCCAGGAAGTGGTTTGAAAAGATGGACCCGCTGGTGGATCAGTGGCGCAAGCATTTCTATCCTGAGATCGATGACTGGAGCGTCTACGACAGTCCGATTGCCGCGAAGCGCCCCGACGCCTTCGACACGATCGTCGAAATCTTCGGCGCCGCGCCGCGGCTCGCGAAATGGATCGAACGGAACCCGGAACTTCTGGACAACCTGCAGGAGCAGGAGTTTCTCGACCTCGACCTGCCGAAAGGGTTCGAGCAGGACGAGGAATTCGAGTCGATCGCGCGGCGCGGGCTTGCCAGGGTCTACTGGACTTACGAAATGGGCGTTCAGGAAATGAAGGACCTGATCGTCGAGTTACCCGTGGTCGATTCGAGGGAAACGGCCGAAATCGTGCGGAACTGGTCGAACGACAAGGCGTTTCAGATCGGCATGCACGTGGTGCGGGGCAACCTGCTGCCGTCGGAGGCGAGAACGGCGCTGTCGAATCTTGCCGAAGCGTCGATTTCGACGGTGCTTGCCTCCGTGGTAGCGGATTTCGGCGAGCGGTACGGCACGGACAGCGTGGGTGAGGTAGCCGCTGTCTTCCTGGGCGATCTGGGCAGCCGGGAAGCTTATCCTGGAATTGCGATCGATATGCTGTTTGTTCATGACGGCGAGCGATCGCGCGAAAATGAGCGTTTGTGCCGGAGCTTCCAAAGGGCCCTGACTGACCTGGCACAGGATAACCTGTTGTTCTCTCCGGTCTCATCCGACTCGGATGCGATTCCCGGTTTGTCGCTCACCGAACTGGCCGAGCGTTCTGCAGATTTGAATCCCGGCGGAGTTCCCGTCCTCACCAGGGCGCGACGCGTATTCGAGCCTGACGGTTCGGATATCGGGAGCCGATTCGACGATGCGCGGCGCCGGATTCTGGCCGAAATTGGCACTCACGAGGCGGTGTTCGCCATGTCGAGCGAGCAGCCGGAAGACCGGACCGAGACAAGTGTGTCCGCATATGCCCACATGCGCGGCGGGTTGAACGATGTCGAGCAGGCTGCGCGCTACCTGCAGTTGACGCGTGCCGGTGACTTCCTCGACGATCCGGCTCCGTCCGCCTCGGCGGTGTTCGAAGCCGCCGGCGACGAGCCGCTGGCGGAAGCTGCGAACCTGTGGCGTGACTTGCAAGGTGTTATGCGTCTTGTCGGAGAGGACGGATTCGACGCGACGGCGGCGGGGGTGAAGGTCAGATCCCTTGTTGCGAACGCATGCGGGCAGGAGGATTTCGATGCACTGGCGTCGGCGGTCGACGATACCGCATCCCGCGCCACCTCCCGGATCGAAGCGCTTGCTACACACGCATGAAGGCGCCCACTGAGCAGACGCGGAAACCCTGGATGCCGGGGCAGGCGAACATGAATTCCCGCAGCGGCAAACTGACGAGAACGACTCCTGCCGACCGGGGCTTCGTTGATCGTCCCGCGCTTACCCCGCACCTGAGATCCCACGTCATCGGCGAGCAGCAGACGCTACTGGTTTCCGAATCCTTCGATACCCTGCTGCACGGCAGAGTGTACTGCGACCTGATGCCGCTCCTCGACGGCCGGCGTCCGCTGGCCGGCATCGTCGCCGACCTCGAGGACCGCCATGCCGCGGCCGATGTGCGCGAGGCGATTGTTTCGCTCTCCGACCGGGGCTATGTCATCTCTGCCGATCATGGCATGGACCGATCCCGGGCGGCTTACTGGACGTCGCTCGGCGCATCGCCTGGATGGGTCGAACAACGGCTGGCTGAATCGCGTGTCGCGGTCGACGGCGACGACGGCCGGCTGGTCAGGCAACTGGAAAAGAGCGGCGCCGGTGTGATGCATGGCGACGACGCCCGGTTCAAGGTTATCGTCTGCGACGACTATCTCGACGCACGATTTGCGGAGGTGAATCGGCGTCGGCTCGAGGCTGGAGTTCCGTGGACGCTGGTGCGGCCGAGCGGCATGGAAGTGCTCTTCGGACCCGTCTTTCGCGCAGACAGGCAGGGACCTTGCTGGGACTGCCTGGCCAACCGCCTGCGCAACCATAAGGAAGCTCACGGTTTCCTGCGCCACGTTGCCGGAGAGGCAGCCGCCTTCAAACCGTTCGCTGCCGAACCCACGGCCCTGGAGGCGGTGTACGGGCTGATGGCGGCCGAAATCATCAAGTGGCTCGTACTGGATGAAGCGGCCCCGATCCACGACCACGCGATCTCGATGCATGTCGGTGCGTTCACCAGTTCGAAGCATGCGGTCATGCGCCGGCCCCAGTGTCCGGCCTGTGGCGACGAAGCACTGTATCGGCCCGATCGGCCGCCGGAGCCGCTGAAACTGAAAGCGAGTCCCAAGCCCCATCGCAACAGCGGCGGTGCGCGGACCGTGACGCCGGAAGCGACCCTGGCGAAATACCGCCACCTGGTGAGTCCGGTCAGCGGTGTCGTATCCTGGCTGGCGCGTACCACCGATGAGAACGACTCCTGGCTGCATGTCTATTGGGCCGGAAGCAATCCCGGCATGCGAAGCCGAAGCCTGAGTTCGCTCCGGCGCAGCCTGCGCAGCAAGAGCGCCGGCAAGGGCAACACGCGCGAACAATCCGAGGCCAGCGCCCTCTGCGAGGCGATCGAACGTTATTCGGGCACTCGTTGCGGAGACGAGATCCGTATCCGCAGGCGATTCATCGATTTCGCAGCAGAAGACGAGGCAATCCATCCCAACGATGTGCAGTTGTTCAGCGACGATCAGCTTGACAACGCGGAAAGTATCAACGCGAAAGGGCACCCATACAACATCGTCCCGCCGCGACTTCATCCCGATACCGAAATCGACTGGACCCCCGTGTGGTCGTTCACGCGGGGGCGGCACCGGTATCTGCCGACATCAATGCTCTACAGCATGGCGCCCGAACAGCGTGGTCCTGCTGACCTGATTGCCGATTCCAACGGCTGCGCCGCGGGGAATACCCAGGAGGAGGCCATCTTGCAGGGTTTCTACGAACTGGTCGAGCGCGATGCATTCGCCATCTGGTGGTATAACGGACTGAGCGTGCCCGGGGTCGATCTTTCCAGCTTCGGCGACGAGTTTCTTGCATCGGCCACGGATTACTACGGCCGTTGCGAGCGGGAACTGTGGATGCTCGACGTTACGTCAGATCTAGAGATACCTTCGTTCGTTGCGCTCTCCCGCAGGCCGGACGCGGAAACCGAGGACATCATATACGGCGCCGGCGCCCATGCCGACCCGCAACTGGCAGCCCTGCGCGCGATTTGCGAATTGAACCAGTGCCTGACCTGGCTGCCGCGTCCCGGCGGTCAGCCAGGGCAGCCAGGACAGGCAGGTCAATCCGGCCGACCCACAATCGACGATCCGATGGCGCTCAACTGGTGGAAGACAGCCCGAATCGCCGAGTGTCCCTGGCTTGTACCGTCGTTCGACACGCCGCTTAAGCAAGGCTCGCGATATCCGGTGGTCGAAAAAACGGACTCGCGCGACGATGTTGAATACTGCCGGGAGATGGTCGAAGCCCGGAGCATGGAGTTCCTCGTGCTGGACCAGACCCGGCCGGACATCGGCATGCCGGTCGTGCGGGTCATCGTGCCGGGCATGCGCCATTTCTGGGCAAGATTCGCACCCGGGCGCCTGTACGACGTGCCTGTCGAAACGGGCCACCGCGAGCACCCCCTGGCCGAAGCCGACTTGAATCCCGCACCGGTAATCGCGTAAGGAGGCAAGGTGAATATCGACGAAGCCGTCCTGCTCACCCAGGATCGTCTCGCCGAAGAGGGCGGCACAATGGCCGAACTGCTTGGGCAACTGCGAAGTGGGGTATCTCCAAGGCTGATCGGAGAGCGGGAATGGGGTCTGATACTGGAACGCGCGAGGCAGCTTCCCATCACCATGGGCGCCCAGCCATTCGGTTTCGAACTGCCGTTGCATGACAGCCGGGCCGTGGCGGATTTCGGCGTCTCGCTGGCGAGCGGAAACCGGTCAGGCGATTTTTATGAAGAACGGGCGCGAACAGACGAGACGGATGAGACCGCGGAAGCGGTCAGTCGGCTGTTCAGAGAAATGGAATCTCAGCACTCGCCCCTGCGAGAGATTGTGGGGCGTAAATTGATGCTGGAGTACGACCTAGGTTCAGCGCCGGACAGCAGGAAGTCGCTGCCGGGCATGTTCCTGCGGCCCAATGAGCGCACGTTGTCCGGAGGCGCCGGCCTCCAGCATGATGTCGGAATCGTCGTTGACGCCCTCGTTTCCTGCGTCGGCTGGGAAAAGAATGCAGTTGAAAGTAAAAACGCCGAACGGGTTTACCTGGCGCAGCCGGAAGACACGCGCCTGGACTCTTTCGGCGTATTCCCGTCCCGGGAACGCACGGTGCGCCTCGCGATTATGGGGTTTAACGCGCCGGAGGGGACGTGCTGTCTTCTCGAGCATACCGGTTGGCCGGGACAGCTTTCGGCGGTCGATTCCGTGATTACACGCTTCAGGGAACGGGCGGATATCGTGAGCACCGGGGCGAACATCGACGTGCGGTCGGATGGACTGGGGCCAACGCTCGGCCTTACGCCCATAGTCAAACAAAGATACACCCAGGATTCACGGTACTGGATCGACGGTATGACCGATTGGGATCCCATACTGGAATCGTTGGGCCACGAGGACTTCGTCGTTCCGGAAAAGCTTACGGCCCTTGCGGACTGGGCTTCGAAACCGACGACGCTGTTTGGAAAGACCGGGCCCTTTCTCATGTTACGCGGTATACATCACATAAAGCTGGTCATATCCGGAAACAGGCTGGAGAAGACCAAGGCCTATCTGTACATGGTGCTTTCCGGCGCGCTCTCGAACTGAGCGCCACGCCAGGAAACCAAAGCAAAAATCCTCCTCGACGAGGCGATCGGGGAGGATTTTTGGTATTTCAATCATGCGAACATGCGCATAGCACAGCACAAATCCGCATGCTATTCGGTGTTTCAGTTCCGGTCTACCAGCAGCAGCAGAGGCCGGCTGAAACTGCTTCGAGTTGCTCCTCGGTGATGTTCTGATCCGGGGGTAACGCGATATGTACTGTCTGCATATCGCTCTCATGGACTTGGATCGTCATGGATTCAGGCATCGTAATGTCCAGTTCCTCGCAAATGGTAGACTTCGGGTCCGCGAGTAGTTTCTGCCTGAAATCTGAGTCCAAGGCGGACTTCTCGACAATCTGCTTCAACATTTCATCGCCACTTCTCATGACTTATCCTCCTTCAAATAACCTTGTAATCAAGGCAGATCCGGTAATTGCAACTAATTATATTATATGTAATTTACTTCAAAAAGTCAAGTGTTTTCGATGATTCACGCGTAACAGACGACCGTGATACCGACGCAAATTGGCTTCGGGAGTTGTTCCATACATCCTGTGAAAAAGACAGGTTTCGTTGCCGGACTCAACCACCGGAACGCCGCCCCGCCCAGCTCACCGCCACCCCCACCGCCACGTTCAGCGCCAGGCCCATCACGCCGGCGTGCCAGCCCCAGACCTTCCCCATGCCGGCGAGGGTCAACCCGGCCGCGAGCATCGTGCCCGCGGCCAGGCCCGCGGCCGCGCCAGTCGCGTTGAACCGCGGCCAGAGCGCGCCCAGCACAAACAGGGGCGCCGTCTGGATCAGCACCTCCATCTTGAGCTCGATGAGTCCCCACAGGGTGAGATCCGGCGTCAGGGCGATGAGGACCAGAATGGCCATGATAATCCAGGACAGACGCTTCCCCAGGTGGTAAGGCGCGCTTCCGGGAGCGATCCCAGCCGAAAGCGGCCCAGTACGTCCTTAACGAGCAGGGATGAGAGACTGAGCAGGACGGAGTCGGCCGTCGACATGATGGCAGCGACGATGCCGGTGAGCACGAGCACGGTCATGACGTACAGCCAGAGGGATTCGGCGGCCCAGACACCGAGTAATCGAGGCATCACCTGGTCGGTGGCGACCCCTTCCAGGCCGGTCAGCTGGGGAATGGCCAGGATGCCTACCAGGACCACCGCCGTGATGGTGACCAGGGGCATGAAGGCCATGAAGGTGAACGACCGTTTCAGACTGCGGGTGCTCCGGGCCGCAAAGATGCGTTGTATGGCCTGCGGATAGACGGCCGCGGCGAAGCCCACGAGCAGGATGGTGCTGATCCAGGTGCGGATCGTCTCCCCATCCGGAAGCGCGGCTTTCGTCGGCTGGTTGGCGATGATCCATGCCGTCGCTTCCCCGAGGCGGTCACTTCCCGCGACCACGGCGGCCAGCATGCCCAGGAGCCCCACGAAAAGGAGCAGGCCCTGGATGCAGTCGGTCCACGCCACGGCCTGCATCCCGCCCAGGGTCTCGTAGAACAGGATGATCACCGCAAGGACCACCACGCCCGCCCAGAATGGAATGGCCCCGCCGGAAAGACCGGAAACGATATGCCCCACCGCCAGAAGCTGCGCGAGCAGGTAGTTGGCGATGGCGATCACGAACAGCACGCTGGCGAAGAGGGTCAGGCCCGATCGCCCGCCGGTCCCGAATCGATGGCTGATCCAGTCTCCCGGCGTCACGAAGTGCCACTGGCGCGACGCGCGGTAGAGCGGCGGCGCGAAGAGCAGGTAGGCCACCACGATGGCCATCATGAATCCGATGCTCATGATCCAGGCGTACCCCAGGCGATAGGCCTCGCCCGGATAGCCGATGAGCGTATTGCCACTATACTGGGTCGCGTAGAGCGTGAAGAAGAGGACCAGGGCGCCCAGGTTCTTGCCCGCCAGGTAGAAGGACGACATGGAATCGTCCCGCCGGCGGGCGCGGGCCACGTAACCGAGGATGATCATGAAGACGAGGTAGGCGGCCAGGAACGCGAAGGCTCCAGGGCCGTAGGGCTGATCCGCCATGAGTCAGGCGTCCTCCCGCCAGTACCGGTGTATCACAAACGCGGTGAAGCACGCGACAGCCAGACAGGCGCACAGGCAGATCACGACCCAGTACGGCACGCCGATCCAGATGGGGACCGGCTCGATCTCGGGGAGGTACCAGGGTATGGAAAGGGCGAAGAGGGCCACGTAGACGGGCCAGATCCATCGGGGAAACTGATCGGAAGCGGGGCGATTCATAGATGTATGCCGGGAAGATCCAGTCCGTTACACGCGGACGTACTTGTGCACGAGGTTCTCCACGCCCACCTCGCCTACGTAGATATCACCGTGACGGTCGACCCAGACACTGTGGGCACCGTGTGCCTGATCGATCGGTCCGCCCCGGACGACCCACTGGGCGATGAGCCTGCCGTCCATGTCCATGATGGTGACCCCGCCGCCCTCGCCCAGGAAGACCGTGTCTTCTTCATCTACGAACAGGCCGCAGGGCGCGGGACGTCCGGGCCATTCCGCGAGGAAGCTTCCCTCGGAATCGAAGACCTGGATCCGGTTGTTGGTCTCCCGGTCGGCCACGAGCATGCGGCCGTCGGACGCGGCAAAGATATTGTGAGGCAGGGTGAACCGGCCGGGCTCGCTACCCCTTCCGCCCCAGGATTGGACCAGGTCTCCCGACGGCGTCATCCGGTGCACATAACACTGCCCGTAACCGTCGGATACGTACAGATCCCCGGAGGGCCCTTTTACGGCACGCGTCGGCATGTTGAAGGGTTTGCCCGGTTCGCCTGACCGGTTCGGCTCGCCCAGCGTCTGCAGCAGTGCGCCGTCGGTCGAGAACACCCGGACGGTATGGTCCTTGCAGTCCGGGATAAATATCCTGTCCTCCTCGTCGATCCATATCTCGTGGGGCAAGGCCAGTATGTCGTGACCCCATTCGTTCAGCAGGTGTCCGTCCCGGTCGTAGACTACCACGGCGGGATTGGGCTCCCGGTCGACGACGTAGACCCGGTCCCAAGAATCCACGGCCACGGCCGTAGCAATGCCCAGCGTGCGCTCGGATCCCCACCCGAGCACCTTCTTGTAACAGTAATCTCCCGATCCCCAGATCATCGATATGTCCTCCTGGAAAATGAGATCGTAACGCTAAGCGGCGTCATATGACAAATACCTATTGGCAAGACGGATCCGAATGGTACAATGGGTTTGTATCGGTTATTGCAATGTATATACTTTGTCGAGACTTTATGGAGCGGCACAATACGGCATAGCGTGATATGATACGGCATAGCGCGGCATGCGCCGGATATCACGATCTACTAGGCCACAGCCGCGCATTCAGATCCTTAAACCGAGAGTCTTTTCAAAAGTCACCCAAACCGAATGACAGGAGCCTGCTCATGGGCGTACTCGACAGTTTTTCCCTGAATGGGCGTATCGCCGTGGTCACGGGCGGCGCCGGTCCACAGTTCGGCAGCAGCATCTCCGAAGCCCTGGCCGAGGCGGGGGCGAGCGTGGACGTCGCCTCCAGGAATCTCGATAACTACCGGCGGTTCGTCGCCGAATTGAACGAACAGGGTTTCGATACCCATCCCGAAGAACTGGACATCATGAAGACCGAATCGATTGATGCCCTGAAACAACACGTGACGGACCGTTTCGGCCGCGTGGACATCCTGGTCAACAGCGCGGTGGTCGGCCGGGGCGGCGGCTTCGACGAGCAGACGCCCGACTACTGGGCCGCGAGCGCCCAGGGAAACATGGTGGGCCTTTTCGCCCTGTGCAAGGCCTTCGTTCCGGTCATGGCGGATCAGGGCGGCGGCAGCGTCATCAACATTTCAAGTATCTACGGCGTCGTCGCAAACGACCCGGGCCTGTACGAAGAAACCGGGATGAAGCAGCCCCCCGACTACACCTTCGTCAAGGGCGGCATGATCAATTTCACCCGGTACATTGCGAACTACTACGGCAAGCAGGGCGTACGGGCCAACTGCATCTGCCCGGGCGGGTATTTCAATGAACAGCCCGGTCCGTTCGTGCAGCGGTACGAGCACCGCGTACCCCTCGGACGCATGCTGGACAACGAGGACCTGAAGGGCGCCGTCGTCTTCCTGGCCTCCGACGCGTCCCGGTACGTCACCGGGGTCGCCCTGATGGTCGACGGCGGCTGGACGGCGCTCTAGACAGCGCTTAAGCGGAACGTCCCACATGCAGAAACAGGTGACTGCCCCGGTGACGGTTCGGCGCTACCCGGCACAAGGCGCCGTTCAGCGCTTCCCGCGCTCAGCGCTTCACATCCGAAACAACTCGCCGCGCCGGAGCATTCATTGCTCCGAATCGATAATCGATTTGTCCTGGGGATGATAGTCGATCGCCCGGCGGCCGTGATCCAGGTCGTACATCCGCCAGGTGCTGTCTGACACGCCGAACACGACTTCGAACCGGATGCCGGGGTGGATGACCGCCCGTTCGAACACCCTCACCGCATCGCCGTGGCTCAGGTGATGAGGATGGCCGGGCAGGTCCCGCTGTTTCTGGAAGTTCCCGATGCGCACGCACACGACCTCCATGTCGAACCGCACGGCGTACATGTACCCCAGACTCTCCCCGAAGACCTTGCTGATGGAATAGTAGCTCTCCGGCCGCGGCGTCATGTCGATCGTGCGGAATACGTCCTGCGGATAGGGCGCCAGCAGCCCCGCCCGGCTCGCGAAGGCGACCCGGCGCACGCCGTTGCGGCTGGCGGCTTCGAAGAGCATATAGGTTCCGATGAAGTTGGCTTGCAGGATTTCCTCCCACGACGCGCCGCCGGAGGGGTTGCCGGCCAGATGGATCACCGCGTCCATGCCTTCCGTGGCCTGAAGCACCGCGTCCATATCGGTGATATCGCCGACGACTTCGTCGTCCAGTCCCGGGGTAGGCACCCTGTCGAAACCGCGGAGGGGATATCGGTCTTTGAGTCCGTTTACGATGGTCGATCCGATGACGCCGGCGGAACCGGTGACGAGGATACGTGGTGTTTCGTTCATTCCGACTCCTTGCGCATGAACGGTCCGTGCCGTTCGATCCAGTCGTAAGTCTCCTGCCAGGACGAACTGCCGTCTTCTTCCCATATTTCCAGGTCGATGCCCCGTATGTTGCCCTCGGTGAACCCCGTCTGCCGGCTGACCGCAGGAAAGCCGATGGAGTAGTATATGTTGCCGCCGGGCATCAGCACCTTGCCGATGTACCGGGGGAGTTCCGTCAGGGGATTCCCCGCGATGCGCACCAGTTCCTTTTCGTCGACCTCCACGCCGAGTCCGGGACCTTCGGGCACCGGTGAACTGCCGCCCGCCACCTCTATCCGGCCGCCGGTGACGTCCTCGCCGTACTGGTCGTCCAGGTTGACCGTATGCAACACGTTGGGGAGCACCGCGCCCAGGTGGAGCGCCATGGCCTTGCTGAGCGTACCCCCGGTCAACTGGATCACGGTGGATACATTCGCCTCGGCGCAGGCGAACCCCCGTTTGAGGCTCATGCCGATGCCGTGCTCGCCCACCATGTAGGCGTCGGCGCAACCCAGCATGATCTCCGGGCCGCCGCCGAGTTGCGGCACGTGCATCAGCAGGGGGATCGACGTCTTCTCGCGCAGGCGGCGCCAGCCGTCCACGTCGCGCCAGGCCAGCGGGTCTTCGATCACGCCGACGACCGGCGACTTCTCCAGGTGTTCGACTATGCGCGTCACGTCGGCGGGCGACCGGTTGTGGTTGAAGTCGTAGTGCATCTTGAATCCGTGCGGGGCGACCTCTTCCACGGCGCGGTTCTGTTCGTATACGTCGTAGTACTCGCCGGTGTGCATCTTGAAGATCATGTACCCTTCGTCCACCGCGCGCACCACCTCGGAGGCCAGCTCTTCGGGGGAGGCGACCCGGGTCCAGGCCGCCACGGGCACCCTGTCCCGCACCTTCTGCCCCATGAGCTTGTAGGCGGGTTCCCCGAGATGTTTGCCCATGAGGTCGTAAAGGGCGCCCATGAGACCTACGGGATGGCCGGCGTTGATGTGGTCGAAGGGACTGCTGCCCGTCAACCGCTCCACGTCCCGGATGTCCATAGTGACGTGTCCCCGGCTGTCTCCATAGCCCACCACGCCGTTGTCCGCCGTTACCTTGAAGATCGTCTGCGTATCGATGGTTCGAAACTGAACCTTTTTGTCCACATTCCGGTCCGCAAGTTTCGGATTGATACGGGTTATGGCGATATCGGTTATTTTCATGGCCTGCTTCTCTCCGTGCGGCATTCACCCCGCGGGTGAACGCACCTCTGGACGTATTGGCTTACTGGTTCGACAGCGACCTGGGCGCCCCCTCCTGGTTCGCGCCGTCACGAACGGTGGTGGCGATGGGCCAGCATTGTCCGCCGCGCTTCCTGTATTCATCCTCCGCGCCGCAGAGCCAGGTGAACATGCGCGCGGCCGCGATGGCGCCCTGGAACTGCTCGAACACGCCTGCCGGCGGATCGAAGTTGATCGTGTTGAAATCGATGTCCGCCTGCGTGATCCAGTCTCTCCGAGGCGGGGCGGTCCGCCAGTAGTTGTACTTGAGCAGGTTGCGGTACTTGCTCTTTCCCTTCGGACCCGAGGCGGCCCTCGACCTGCGGTGCCAGATCCCGTACACCGTAAGGAAGATCGTACCGGCCGGACTGGCCGTGGACACCGTCCCTCGAATGGAGCCGAGATGGGCCATCATGGGCGCCTTGTTGCGCATGAATTGAGATCCGGGCAGGACGACCGTAGGCCCCATGTCCTCGGTGCATGCTTCCGGATAGTAGAAGACCTGCAGGTACTCCAGCCGGTCGGTATAGATCGTCCCGCCGTCGCGATGCCAGTTCTGGGGTTTGTCGAAAGGCAGGGGGCCGCGGTGGTTGCTGATGATGAGCGGCAGGGTGAATCCGTTTCCGAGGAGCGACCGGACGGCGCCCGCCGCCTGCGGGTTCATGAGCACGCCCTCCGCGAAGAAGGACTCTTTCATAATGGGCGTGGGCTCGTAGGTGCTGTCGACGCGGTCCAGGTAGTCGACGACCTGCCTGTTGACATCATCGGGCACGACGCCGGGGAGCATGAGATAGCCGTTTCGGCAGAAATCGATCACCTCGCGGTCCGTCAGCGTCGGTGCGCAGTCCATCTCCTTTCCGTAAGGCGACTGGGTCATCGAGGCCTCCATCTCCTACCTCCATCGTTCCAGCACGAACTCGTATCCGAGCCCGTAGGTATCCTGTTCGCGCATGGCGAGGGACGCTTCGGGAAACTTGATGATACGCCAGCCGTCGTCCAGCGCTTCCTTGATCGACCGGTACCTGAAATCACCGTTTTCGTCGAGTCCGTCGGAATCCGCCCCGTCTTCGTATATACTGATGCCGACCACCGCGGAGTGGGGATTGGTCGTGGGCGCCTGCAGGTAGAGCAGGCCCTGTTTCAAGCCCCCTGAGACGTTCCGTGCCAGACCCAGTGCTCGGTCGATGTCTTCGACAGTCAGCTCGCCGTCCTCGAACCGTTTCCTGATGCGTTCCAACTGTGCCGTCAGGTTGTCCATCGGTGCATCCTCAGGCGTGAAGGATTGGGTACGCCGTGGCCGGGTCGGCAGTGATCGTGCCCCGGCACGTGGTAACTGTGGCCCGGATCTGCAGTGTCCGGAGCCTGGTACATGGTGACCGTGCCCCGGAACGCGTCTTCATTCAGAAGAAACATGACCAGAAGAATAATGACCAAACATAAATGACCGGGCTGTTTGTGAAAAGTAGAAATCCTCAAGTTAGCGCCGCGCCGCTTTCATCATGAGCAACAGGCTGCATTGAGCGCAGACTAGCAACGTAGCCAGGGTGAGATGAAGCACCTGGGCGGGTCTCGGCAGATCTCCGTAGGCGAGCGTGATGCCGAGCAGGATCTGGAGCACGATACCGGCCAGGATGAACTTGGCGACCGGTATCAGCCGGCTGCTCTGCGCATGCCGCCTCACCGCCCTGAAAACCAGCACGCCCGCCAGCAGCACGAGCCACGACGACAGCCGGTGCACGTGGTCCACCAGACCCACCTGGGCCAGCCATTCCTCGCGGGGCAGGCCGCCGGCGTCCTTGATGAAGGGGTCGATGCCCTCGCGGACCTGGGTGCCGAGGAGCAGTTGCAGGATGGTCACCGCGAGGAGCGCGAATCCCAGCCGCCGCAAAACAACGTGTGCTTCAGGAGTCAGCTCGACCCGGATCCGCTGTTCCAGGGATTGAAAGGTCACGTAGAGCAGGGCGCACAACAGGATCACGGCCAGAGACATATGCAGGGTGATGATCCCGGGCTGCAGGCCGGATCTGACTACCTGTCCGCCCAGCCAGCCCTGGAAGCCGACCAGCACGAAACACAGGCCCGCGCAGTAGAAGACCACCGGTTGCGTGCTTCGATATCGAAACGAACGCAGGAAGGTGACGAACACGAGGATCCCGATCGCGACGCCCACGAGACGATTGGCGTATTCGATCCACATTTTCGCCGGGTTGAAAGAAGCGGGGTCGTAACCCCTTTCACGGAGGTAATCCAGGTCGAGGTCTTCAACACTCGACGGCGGCAGCCAGGAACCCCAGCACCTGGGCCAGTCGGGACATCCCAGGCCGGCCCCGGTGATCCGCACCAGGCTGCCCACGGAAATCAACAGCACCGTGGCCGCGAGGGTCGCCACGGCTGTTTTCTGGAAGGCGTTCATGATAGGCCATCATAGACCCTGACGCTTTTTTCGGCAAGGGATATCGAGTGGGCGCCGCGCGGTTCGTTCAGGCGCCCCGGAGGAGGTTTTGTAGTTGCTATTTCAGCCGCTTCGATGTATCTTGCGCGGAGCAGTACGAGGCAGCTTTCTTAGGGGTATAGCTCAGCTGGTAGAGCGGCGGTCTCCAAAACCGTAGGTCGCGGGTTCGAATCCTGCTGCCCCTGTTCCCTGTTACAGATCGCGTGCTGGTGCGGCGTCTCGCCGGAACGGATGGGCCATGTCGTTTTTTGAAGTGGAAACCTGGGTACCGAAGCCCGGCCGGAAGGTCGATCATGACGAAATGATCCGCACCTGGTTCGCCTTCGTGGAAAGCCATAAAGACGAACTTTTCCCCGAGTGGCGGTCAGCCCGGTATTACCGCGAGGTAGCGCGCAATTCCGGGCAGCCCACAGGACGCTACGTCATGGTGTTCGAGTACATTTCCCACGAAGGATTCCTCGCCTACAAGGAACGGCGAAAGGACTGGTCCGGCCCCTACGCGGAATACAAGAAGGTAGACCCCTACCAGTTCTTCGACCTGGACACCGTCACCGAGACCTGCTGGATGCCCGAAGAGCAGGACCGGTGGCTCGACTTCACCTGAGGACCACAGGAGACCATGAGCAAACAGGTGTGACCATGCGTAACCATGCGTAACCAGTACATCCTTACCCCCTACTTCCTGGACCGCTATGATCCGGCCCTGCTCGACCTCACGCAGGACGACTGGATCGTAAACAGCCCCACGTTACACGGTGCCGACGAAATGTCCCGGACGCTGTGCGTGCATCGTCCCCTCGCCGACCGAGTCGCCGAGGCCGCGGCGGCCGGAAGGCGGCCGGTCAGCGTCGCGGGAGACTGCTGCGCGACCATTCCGGTCATGGCCGGGCTGCAGCGCGCCGGGATCCACCCGGTCTTCCTGTGGCTCGACGCCCACGGCGACTTCAACACTTGGGAGACCACACCGAGCGGATTCCTGGGCGGCATGCCGCTGGCCATGATGGTCGGCCTGGGCGAGCAGACCATGACCGAGAACGTGGGCATGGATACGTTTCCCGACGCGGACGTCATCATGTCGGACGGGCGGGACCTGGATCCCGGTGAGCGAAAGCTGGTCGAAGCCTCCCGGTTGAGGCATCTGCCCGACCCGATGGACCTGGTGGGCTGCGACCTTGCTGACCGGCCGGTCTACATCCATTTCGACACCGACCTGCTTGATCCCTCCGAGGCCCCGGCCATGGGCTACCCGGCCCCGGGCGGACCTGCCGCGGGCGACCTCGAGAAGGTCTTCCGGCACTTCGTGGACCATTGCGATATCGCCGCCCTGTCCATTTCCACGTGGCGTTCCAACATGGACGAAGACGGCCGCAGCAAGTCCGTGTGCATGGGCCTCTTCGACATCCTTACCGGCTGACTGGCGAGTCCTGCCGTGTCTTCCACCGATTCCATCTTCAAAGAACTGATCGTCATTGAGGCCGCGAACGTGCTGGCCGGTCCCGCCGTGGGCATGTTCTTCGCGGAGTTGGGCGCCACGGTGATCAAGGTGGAGAACATAAAGACCGGCGGCGACACGACCCGTCACTGGAAGTTGCCTTCGGAAGACCGGGACGGCGACGTCTCCGCCTACTTTTCCTCGGTGAACTGGGGTAAACGGTCTATCGGGGTCGATTTTTCGATACCCGAAGGATACGCGGTCCTGCGGGACCTGGTGCGGCGTGCCGACGTATTCCTGCAGAGTTTCAAAACCGGCGACGCGGAGAAGTTCGGGCTCGACTACCCGGCCCTGCGCGGCCTCAACGACCGGCTCATCTACGCCGATATCACGGCCTTCGGAGAAGAGGACGAGCGGCCGGGGTTCGATGCCGTGTTGCAGGCGGAAACGGGTTTTACGGGAATGAACGGCACCGAAGACAGCGGCCCCGTCAAAATGCCGGTGGCCCTCATCGACCTGCTCCTGGCCCACCAGTTGAAACAAGCCCTGCTGATCGCCCTCATCGAACGGATGCAAACCGGCCGGGGGTCTTACAATACGGTGTCGTTGTTCCACGCCGGGGTCGCGTCGCTCGCCAATCAGGCGGCGAACTACCTGGTCGCCGGTTCCGTTCCGGTCCGTGCGGGTTCCGACCACCCGAACATCGCACCCTATGGAACGACGTACGACACGCTGAACGGCGAACCCGTTGTGCTGGCCGTCGGCACCGACAGCCAGTTCCAGGCGCTTTGCAAGGCGCTGGGCATGCCCGAGGCGGCGAGGGACGCGCGGTTCAGCACAAATCCTCAACGGGTCATCCACCGCGATGCCTTGAATGCTCTGCTGGAGGATCGAATAGGCCAGCGGGAGAGGGAATCTCTGCTCGAGGAACTCCAGGTACGAAAAGTGCCGGCCGGCGCGGTCCGGCGTCTGGACGAAGTGCTTAACGACGAATCCACGAATCCATTACTGCTCCAGGGACAGCGGACGGACGGCACTTTAATCAGGGGATTGCGCACGGTCGCCTTCGGCAGCGACGCCGTATCGCCCCCGGAGAGACTGAGCGCTCCACCGAGTTTCAACCAGGACCGCCAGTTTGTGCTTTCGGAAGTCCTGGGCTATACCGAGGATCGAATCAAAGGGTTGAAAAAAGCGGGCGCGGTCCTTTAGCCCGATCGCTTCCCGGACGTATGAAGGAGCCATTCCGGCTCGCCGCCCCGCCCTTCGCCCCGCGCCCGGTCTGTGTGTTTCAGGCGGCAGCGACCACCGTTTGAATGACCGGATTTTGGTTGCCAGTACAAGGCGTATCGTCGTATATTATCACGTGTTTAAGGAGCGAGGGCCCGAAGCACAATGCGCACGGTTATGTCATAATCCATTTTGCGCCTCGGAATACACAAGGAAGCTGGATGGACATTGATATCGCAGCCTACTGCGCGCGCATCGGAGTCAGCGGACCGCTGCCGCCGACGGCGGAGACACTGCGCCGCCTGCACCATGCGCATATGCTGTCTGTGCCCTTCGAGAACCTTGACATCCATTGGGGCCGCTCGATTGTGCTGGAGGAAGCGCGGCTCTTCGAGAAGCTCGTGACGCGGTGCCGCGGCGGATTCTGTTACGAGCAGAACGGCCTGTTTGCAGCGGTGCTGCGCGAACTTGGCTTCACGGTTGACCTGCTGGAGGCGCGCGTGGGCGCCAAAACCTGGGAGGACAGCCTTCCCTGGGACCACCTGACGCTGCAGGTCACACTGGAGGAACGCTGGCTGGCGGACGTGGGCTTTGGCGACGGCTTCCGCGAGCCGCTGTTGCTGGACGAGGCGGGGCCACAGACGCGCGCGGATGGCACCTGGCGTGTGCAACACGACGGCTGCGAGGGCCTGCATTCAAGCCGCACGGCGGCCGGTGACTGGAAAATCGAGTATCGCTTCCGTTTGCGGCCACGTCAGCTGGCGGACTTTACGCCCGGTTGCGAGCATCACCAGCACTCGCCGGAGTCCCATTTTACGCGGCAGCGCGTGTGTTCGCTTGCCACGGAGACGGGGCGCATCACGCTGAACGACCGGCGCCTGATCGTGACGGAAGGGTTCCCGGCAAGGGCTCCCGCCGCCAGCGGTATAACGGGAAACGCCCGGCGCCGGGAACGGGACCTGGAGGACGAGGCGGAGTTTCTGCAGTTGTTGCGGGAGCGCTTCGGAATCGAACTCTGAACCAGGATCGGGCGAGGCGCCAGTTGTGGATGGCCAAGGCGCGACCGTGTTCCCGTTTTCATGGTCGTTTCCGGGGCAATCGCGCCGTTTGCCGGGGCGCCGGGGTTTGACAATCACGCGTAACTAACGAGATGCGAAGGAATATGAGCGAGTTAATCATCGTAGGCGACCGGGTACTGGTGGAGCAGCATGACGGTGAGCAACTTACGAACTCCGGACTGTACCTTCCCGCCACGGTAACGGAGAAGGAAAAGGTCGGGACCGGAAGGGTGGTACGGGTGGGGCCGGGGCACCTGATGCCCAACCCCGATTACACCGAGGGAGACCCGGTTACGCAACCGGCGGAATCCGTGCGCTACCTGCCCCTGCAGGCCCAGCCCGGCGATTTCGCTTTCTACCTGCGCAAGGAATCCATCGAGATCAATTACCAGGAGAAAACCTACATTATCGTACCCCACAACGCCATTCTGGCGCTTGTAAGATCTGAAGGAGACAACCTGCTGCAGGGCCTCGAGGAACTGCTCGGCGAAGAATAGACCTGCATTCTATCGATCAGCACCTCACCATCCAACCGGAAAGAAGGAGCATGAGCCATGAACAGAACGGCGGCCTACGCGGCCCAGCGTGAGATCCCCGTCGCGCAACTGGGTGTCGACGTGCGGGGGGCGTTCATAACGCGGACATACACCCATCTTCTCGGGGCGGTTCTGGCTTTCGCCCTGATTGAAGTCTACCTGTTTCAGACCGGCATGGCCGAATCGATCGCCCGCGTGCTGCTCAGTGGGTCCTGGCTCATCGTGCTCGGCGGCTTCATGATCCTGAGCTGGATCGCGACCCATTTCGCGCACAGCTCGACGTCCATGGGCGCCCAGTACGGCGCGCTGGGCCTGTTCGTCGTGGGCGAGGCCATCATCTTCACGCCCCTGCTCTACCTCGCCGAGGCCGTGGCGCCGGGCGTGATCGAAAGCGCGGCCACGGTAACGCTTCTCGGATTTCTCGGGTTGACGGTCATCGCCTTTCACACCCGCAAGGACTTTTCCTTTCTCGGCGGCCTGCTGCGCTGGGGTTTCATCTGCGCCATCGTACTGATCGTGGCGAGCGTGCTTTTCGGATTCCAGCTCGGAACCATCTTCACCGTGGCCATGATCGTCCTGGCGGGCGGCGCGATTCTCTACGACACGTCGAACGTACTGCATCACTATCCCCAGGACCGTCACGTGGGCGCGGCGCTTCAGCTCTTCGCCTCCGTCGCGCTGTTGTTCTGGTACGTCCTGCAGTTCTTCCTGGCCTCGCGAGACTGAAACGCCTGAAACTGGTCACGCAGCAGATGAATACCAGCGCGTCCCAGACGGAAACGGAGTTCGCCCGTCGCGCTTTGGCGACAGGATCGATCATCACCCCATGAATTAGAGGCATCTGTGCACCCCAGGATAAAAACCATCGGCCGGGAAGTCCTTTCCTTCGGACTCATCGCGCTGGTCCTGCTGGCCGCCCGCTCCACGCTGGCCGACCATTACACCGTACCGTCCGGATCCATGGAGTACACGCTCATGCCGGGCGACCGGATCTTCGTGGCCAAGTACACCTACGGTTTCCGCGTGCCTTTCACGGACTGGAAGCTCACTTCGGGCGGTGATGTCGAGCGTGGGGAAGTGGTCGTGTTCGATTCACCCGTGGAGGACATCCGCCTGGTGAAGCGGATCGTGGCGGTGGGAGGCGATACCGTTTCCATCCGCAGCGGACAGGTATCCATCAACGGGCATCCCATGGGTTCGACCACGGATATGCGGGAGGAGTTCTACGGCGAACGCCGGGTCCGATTGAACCTGACCTACAGCGGTGGCGAGGACTTCGGCCCTGAGGTCATTCCCCCGGGTTATCTCCTGGCCATAGGAGACGCCCGGGGGAACAGCAAGGATGGACGCACCTTCGGGTTCATTTCCGAGGATGCGGTTTACGGCAGGGCCGTGGCCGTGTACTACCGCAGCGGCAAGGGGCTCTGCTGGCTGAAGCTCTAACTGCTGAAACGGTACCTGAAACGCTAACGAAAACTCCAGGGGACGAGGGGCCTGCTGCCTCGGCTGCTGACTCCTACCTCGTCTCCGTCTTCGTATCCTGCGCTTCCTTCTCCTTCTCTTCAGCCCTGTTCTGCCGCTGCATCGGGTTCTCCGGCACCTGCCGGCGCTGCTTGAACAGTTGGAACCGCGTGGGCTTCGACTGCGGCGGCCAGACGTTGTTGCTCAGGTCCGTGTCCGCGGTCTCCAGGAAGGGATCAAGGGTGATCCGTTCCACCGGCTGATCCATGACGAACACCTTGGTCACGCGGTCGTCCCGGAGCCGCCAGATTTCCGCGGGAATGTGCTGCACTTCCGTGGTGCCATCCTCGAATTCGAACTCCAGGATCACCGGCATGACCAGGCCGCCTACATTCTCGAAGGTCAGCTCGTAGAAGTGCTTGCCGCTCTCCAGCAGGGCCAGGTCTTCGGCATCCAGGTTCTTTACGTAGTTGTCGTACTCCTCCCGGTCGAGGATGGACACCTCGAAGGGATCATACTTGTTGTAGAAATCGACCAGCGTCGAATCCTGCCGCACCATGGGATCCGCAATGTCGGTCTGGTTGCGCGCGTAGCTGATCCCCCTGTTTTCTTCCGCCCTGTTCGTCCGGGCGATCTCCTTTTCCACTTCCGGATTCCGCGTGTTGATCTGGAACCACTTTACCTCCCCCAACCCGAGATCCACGTGGTCCGTGCTGTAGAACCAGCCCCGCCAGAACCAGTCCAGGTCCACCGCGGACGCGTCTTCCATGCTGCGGAAGAAATCCTCGGGGGAAGGATGCTTGAACATCCAGCGTTGGGAATAGCTGCGGAAGGCGTGGTCGAACAATTCCCGCCCCATGACCGTTTCCCGGAGGATATTCAGCGCGGTGGCGGGTTTCCCGTAGGCGTTGGGGCCAAGCTGGAAGACGGACTCCGAATTGGTCATGATGGGAGATATGCGCGCCACGTCGCCCTTCATGTAATTCACGATCCGGTGGGCGGGTCCGCGGCGGGACGGATACTCGGTATCCCATTCCTGTTCGGCCAGGTACTGGAGAAAGGTGTTCAGCCCCTCGTCCATCCACGTCCACTGCCGCTCGTCCGAATTGACGATCATGGGGAAGTAGTTGTGGCCGACCTCGTGGATGATCACGCTGATCATGCCGTACTTCGTCCGTTCGCTGTAGGTGCCGTCCTTTTCCGGCCGGCCGCCGTTGAAGCAGATCATCGGGTATTCCATGCCGATGCGGTTCGTATGCACGGATATGGACGTGGGATAGGGATAGTGGAAGGTGTACTTCGAATAGACATCCATGGTATGGGCGACCACCTTCGTGGAATACCGCTCCCACAGGGGGTTGCCTTCCTTGGGATAGAAGGACATCGCCATGACGTGCTGGGGTCCGGACATGACGCCCACGGCATCCCATATGAATTTCCGGGAACTGGCGAAGGCGAAGTCACGTACGTTTTCCCCGTGAAAAATCCAGGTCTTCTTTTCCGTCGCACGGCCTTTTTCCGCTTCGATGGCTTCCGCTTCGGTCACGATCATGACGGGTTCGTCCGCCGTCCTGGACCGCTCGAACCGCGCCTGCTGCTCGGCGGTCAGCACCTCTTTGGGATTCTGGAGCACACCCGTGGCCGCGACGATATGGTCGGCGGGCACGGTGATGCTGACCTTGTAGTCTCCGAAGGGCAGGGTAAACTCGCCCCGGCCGAGGAACTGCTTGTGCTGCCAGCCCTCCACCTCGTTGTACACGGCCATGCGGGGAAAGAACTGGGCGATGGCGTACAGGTAGTTGTCGTCTTCCTCGAAGTACTCGTATCCCGAACGGCCGCCGATTTTCATCCGGTCGTTGATGTTGTACCACCACTTGATCTTGAAGGTAAAGGACTTGCCGGAGCGAAGCGGCTCAGGCATATCCACCCGCAGCATCGTCTTGTTGATGGCGTGGGGCAGGGGATTGTCGCGCCGGTCACGGACCCACTCGATCTTGAACCCGCCGTCGAAATCGTTCAGCAGGCGCTGCAACTGGGCGAAGCTCATCCGCCCCGACACCCGGCTGCCCGCGATCTTACGCGTATCCGAGTCACGGGCACGCACGTTCTGGTCGAGCTGTACCCAGAGGTAGGCCAGTTCATCGGGCGAATTGTTGTGGTAGGTGATGACCTCGGTGCCGTGAAGCCGCTGCGTCTCGTCGTCCAGCTCGATCCGCATCTCGTAATCCGCCTCGTTCTGCCAGTACTGGTGGCCAGGCGCGCCGGAAGCCGTACGGTATACGTTCGGCGTCGGGGCTTCCTGCTTGATCTGGCGGAACTTGCTCCGGTTGATCGCTTCGGGGCCCTTCTGGGCCATTACGGTGGTTGTAGCGCAAGCGACAGCCACTGCGCATAGAAAATACAATAGGCGCCTGGGCATGGATCGGCCTCCTGGTTTCCTCGAGTATTGCGTCCCAGTCAATGCAGAGCGTTATGAATTATGAGAATATATGGCGCGGACGGACCCGTGTAAAGAATCATCCGGGAGAGGGATGTCGTGTGCCGGACGGCGCAAGGCCAACAAGGCCGGGAGACGCGGTCCGCATGGGGAAAACCCGGACCGCGTCTGGTTTACGGTGATCTGCTCTGATAAGCTACTTACCCCTTAGAGAAATACATGGTCATGACGTCTATACCCTGAACCATGATCCTCAGCAGTTCCGCTTCCTCCTCGTCCTCCGCCTCAAGACCCACGGTAGCCAGCAGTGCGGCTACTGGAAACTGCAGTGTAAGCGTGGTGTCTGTAACAGCGTAATTCACGCTAAAGGTCTCATCATCTGATGTCGTGATGATGATTCGATTGCCGGACACCTGGAATCGATCAGGCTGTTCGTTATCGAGAATCACCGTTCCGTCGGCCTTGAAGTTTAAGGGTAAGGCAAACGCCTCGTTGGTATCACCAAGCATTTCTGCTATCACCATGTCGGCCTGGCTCGCTGTCAGCCCCTCTCCGACGAGGTACTCCCGCAGGTTGGCAGCCACTTTGGTATCGAAATCGTTACCCGTGTATTTCCATGTGCCAATCAGTTTGGCGGCAGGATCCGGTTCCGGGGTCGGCGTAGGGGCCGTTGGCTTGTTGTCATCGCCACAGGCCAACGCGAACATGACGGCTAGAAAGAGTAAAATGCGCATATCTTACCTCCCGCAAGTAGGCCTCGCCATACTCTTGACCGGTTTGGGCCATATCTGGGTGGATGGCCTGTTAACCTAAGAACAGCGAGGTCCTCCGTACCTGTCAACGAGTAAATCGACCGCAACGCGTTTTTCGCGCAGGCTTGACAGTCGTAGCTCACGAATATACCCTGAAACGACTGCCGGTCCGGCTACGGACCGATCTCTTCACGGAAGAACCGCGGGAACCGTTCACGGAAGACCGATGAAATCGCAAGGCTTCTGGCTTACTCTGGCGAGCGTCCTGCTGATGTGCGCAGCGCCGGACGCGGGCGCTATGCGAAAAGTGCCCCACCCATTTTATATCAGCGTCTGCCAGATCGATCATAACCCGGATCCCGGCACGCTGGAGATGTCATTTCGCATCTTCGCGGACGACCTGGAACTGGCCCTCGAAACGATGGGGACGGACCGGCTGCGCCTGGGTACCGAGCGCGAAGCCGAAAAGGCGGATCTTTACATAAGTCGTTATCTCGCGCGCCATGTCGAAATCGAGATAAACGGCCATCGCGTCGGCGCCGGCTTTCTTGGAAAGGAAGTGGACTCGGACGCAATCTGGTGTTACGTGGAGGTCGAGAACGTCCCTGTAATAGAAACGATGACCATAACGAATACGCTGCTCCTCGAGACTTTTGAAGATCAGGTCAATCTCGTGCACGTCAACGCCGCCGGCCAGAAGAAGAGCCTGGTGTTCAACCGGCAGGAGATCAGACAGAAGCTGGACTTCTGAGCCGTCCTTCGAATTCGCTGTCACCACCTTCATTCCCGGACCATGCCCCAGAACCCACGAAATGCAGCCCGTATCGTCGAGTTGGATGAGTTTTCCGGCATTAGATCCGGCCTGGGCACCGTCGTCGCCACCTCCGGCGGGTACGATCCGCTCCACCCCGGCCATGTCTCCTGCCTGCTGGAATCATCCGCCTATGGCGATACCCTGGCAGTTATCGTCAACGGCGACGGTTTTCTGCGCCGAAAAAAAGGCAAGCCCTTCATGGATCTCAAGGCTCGTTGCCAGGTCGTCTCCTGTATTCGTGCCGTGGACTACGTCATTCCCTTTGAAATAGATGACGATGATACGGTCCGCGAGGCCCTGCGGGTGATCCGGCCCCACGTGTTCACCAAGGGCGGAGACCGGACCGACATGTCCAATATCCCCGAGTGGAGCGTCTGCAAGGAACTCGGAATCGAAGTGATATCGGGTGTGGGGACGGACAAGGCGTGGAGCAGTTCCGACTACCTGGAATCATGGGGACGATTCTGGGCTGCTCGCGCCGACCGGGGGTAGGGCCGGATGTTGTATTTGTTGCTTGTCCCGCGTCCGGCGCCGTCTTATAATCCCGTTAACGAAAACCGCCGTATACATTTGTGAACTCGTAGTCACTATATACGCCGTATGTACCGCAGTACCGGGGAAATCACCCAGTTTCGCGTGCATGGCACGGAGGATGAAATGGCCGGAACATACCGCGCCGCCGTGATCGGTCTCGGGCGTATGGGCAGTACCTTCGACGACGAAATCGACCAGGGCGGATCCATTTTCCTGCCGTACTGCCACGCGCCTTCCTATCACGCGGCGCCCGAGGTGGACCTGGTCGCCGGGGCGGATCCCCACGACGAGCAGCGTTCCATTTTCGGTGATCGCTGGGGCGTCGAGGACAATCACCTGTACGCCGACTACCGGGAAATGCTTGGCCGGGAGCGCATCGACCTGCTCAGCGTCTGCACCACCGCCCGGATCCGTTCACAGATCGTTCAGGACGCCGCCCGGGCCGACGTGAAAGCCATTTGGGCCGAGAAGCCGATCGCCCTGACCCTGGCCGAGGCGGACGCCATGGTGGAGACCTGCGCGAAACACGGCGTCGCCCTGGCCATCAACTGCGCGCGTCGCTGGCATCCTTTCTTCTCCCATGCGAAGACCATGATCGAAGAAGACGAACTCGGCGAGATCGTCCAGGTGACGGGCTACGGCCAATGCGGTCTTTCCCACAACGGCAGCCACCTCATCGATATCATCCGGTGCATGGCGGGCGGAAGAGTTGAATGGGTGTACGGCGAGATGGAATCCGACGAGGCCGCGGCGGGCGAAAAGGATCTGATGGGCAACGGATACCTGGCCTTCGATAACGGGGTCAGGGCCTATGTCCGGGGCATGCCCTGCGGGATCGCGAACTGGGAAATCGACGTCCTGGGCACGAAGGGCCGCTTCCGCTCGATCGCGAATGGCCAGGACGCCGAGTTGATAAAGTTGCATCCCGGCGGTCCCCGTGGCAGAGGCGTGCCGGGCCGCATGCCGTTTCCCTGGCCCGCCCGGTACCCGTCCACGGGACTGACCATCGTCGCGGACCTGATTTCGGCCATAGAAAACGGCCATCCGCCGAAATGTTCGGGAATGGACGGACGCGAGGCGCTGGAAGTAGCCATCGCCCTTCGGGAGTCCCATCGAAGGGAAGGGCAGAAGGTCCATCTACCCGTGCCTGACCGGGATCTGGGCATCCTGTCCGCCGAAATACACCAGGACGATGTACCGGCGCGGGTCCGGCGCCTGCAGGGTTAACGCGCTGCCGGATCCGCCGGGAGCAAGTTGCAGGAGTTAAGTAAGGATTAAACAGGGAGACCGAATGAAGCTCGGATTCGTGACCTACCAGATCGGCCGGGACTGGGACGTGCCCACCGTCATCGACATGTGCGGCAGGACGGGTTTCACGGGGGTCGAACTCCGAACCACCCACGCCCACGGCGTGGAAGCCTCGCTGAGTTCAGGCGCGCGGTCGGAAGTCCGCCGAAGGTTCGAGGGCAGCGGCGTGGACCTGGTGGGTCTCGGCACGGCTTTCGAGTATCATTCGGTCGATCCCGACGAGGTGCGCGCGAACGTGGCGGGCACTATCGAGTACGCGAGGTTGGCGGCCGATCTCGGTTGTCCGGGAGTCAAGGTGCGTCCGAACGGACTTCAGACGGAAGTGGGCATCCCGGAAGAGGCGACGCTCGAACAGATCGGAAAGGCCGTGGGAGAATGCGCGGAAGCGGCCGACGGCCTCGGCGTGCAGATCCGGGTCGAAGTGCACGGCCGGGACACCCAGGAGCCGAGGCGCATGCGCGCCATCATGGACCACGCGGACCATCCGAACGCGCGCATTTGCTGGAACTCCAATTTCGGTGAGGTTGTGGACGGGTCCGTCGAGGCCAACTACCGGCTGCTGAGCCACAAGATCGGCCTGGTGCACATCACCGAAATCTATCGCGCCGAATATCCCTGGCGGGAGCTCTTCCGGCTGCTCAAAGCGGACGGTTACGAAGGCTACACGCTTGCGGAAATCGACCACAGCCCCGAACCCGAACGGCTGATGGGCTATTACAGGGCGCTCTGGGAAGCTTACCAGGCGTAAGCGTCTACGCGACGCGCACCAGGATTGACGGCGGCCGTATCGCTTCCCGGTATCGCCCGCTCGAACCTGCGGTCCGGTCCATTTGAGAGGAATCTTCAACAAATGACAACGGCACAGAAAACGACGCAGGAGGCCATCTACCGCGAAAGGACGCCGGGATCCTACGAGGCGTTCATACGCTCGGGTGAATTCATGCCCGGCGTGGCCAAAGGAGCCTACTACTACGCGCCGTACCCGGTCACGGTGGAACGGGCCGAAGGCTGTCATCTGTATGACGTGGACGGCAACGAGTACGTGGATTTCGCCAATCACCACACGACGCAGATCCTGGGGCACAATCATCCTGCCATAGTCCGGGCCGTGGAGCGACAGCTTGCGCACGGCATCGCCGTGGCCGCACCCATGGGGGTCGAAACGGCGCTGGCCGAAGCGCTGTGCCGAAGGGTGAAGTCCCTGGACATGGTCCGGTTCTGCAACTCCGGGACGGAGGCTACGCTGCACGCGATCCGGTTGGCCCGGGAGTACACGGGCCGGCACATCATCGCCAAGTTCGAAGGGGGATACCACGGCAGCCACGACGCCGTGGAAATCAGCACTTCACCCGACCCGGCGAAGGCGGGGCCGTCCGACCGTCCGATACCCGTAGCCGGCGCCGGGGGCATGCCCCCCAACGCCACCGACAACGTAATCATTCTCCCCTTCGACGACGAGGCCGCCGTCGAAGCGATTGTCGCGGAACGACGCCATGAGTTGGCGGCCGTGATACTCGACCCCAAGACGGGCGTCATCCCCCAGCGATTGGATTTTGTGAAGGCGGTACGCGAGATCACCGCTAAATACGAGGTGCTCCTGATCCTTGACGAAATAGTCGGTTTCCGTGCGTCGCCGGGCGGCGTACAAGCGCAGTGCGGCATCTTGCCCGACCTGAGCACCTACGGAAAGATCGTGGGCGGTGGGTTTCCGGTAGGGGCCTTCGGCGGCCGAAAGGAACTGATGTCCCTCATGGATCCCACGCGGGGCAAGGCGCGGGTGTTCCAGAGCGGTTCGTTCAGCGCCCACCCGGTCTCCATGGCCGCGGGCCTCGCCATGCTGGAAGTGCTGACGCCCGATGTGTACGCCCGGCTGGACCGCCTCACCGACCGCCTGGTGAACGGCCTCGAGGATGTATTCGCCCATACCGGCACCGGGGCGACGGCGGTCGCGTCCGGCTCGACTTTCAGTATCTACTTCACGAGGGGGCCGATCCGGACCTACCGCGCCGTGGCCGCGGCGGACAAGCGTCCCGTATCCGATGTTTACCTGGCCCTGCTGAACCGGGGTTGTTATCTGTCGAACGGCCTCGCCATGAACTGCCTTTCCGCGGCCATGGACGAATCGCATATCGACGGCCTCGTGGCGGTCGTGGCCGAGGTGCTGGAAGAAAACTGACGTCCTGGCCGGGTCACGCCGGTCCGTCTTCATCGAAAGACCAATCAAACAGGAACAGAACCATGTCCCATGCTTTGAAGTGCGCTACGGCCATACTCGGAGCGGTCGCCGTCTTCTTTCTGATTCCCCTGCTGATTGCGGCGCAGGGCGGTTCCGGGGAATCGGCCGCCCGTCCCCTGCCCCCGGACGCATCCCCGCGGGATCAGCAGGTCTTCCGTTACATGAGCCCGGAACCCCGCACGCTCGACTCGGCCATCAACGACTATGACACCGAAGATACCATCATCCCCTTCGAGCCCCTGCTCCGGCGCGATCCGAACTGGAATCCGGAACCCGCGGCCGCCGACAGCTACGTGTCTTCCCCGGACGGCAAGACGTGGACCTTCAACCTGCGGCAGGGCGCCAGGTGGAGCGACGGCCGCCCCGTCACGGCCCATGACTTCGTGTATTCCTTCCGGCGCATGCTGGATCCGCAGGAGGCCAACCCATACGGGTTCTTCTACCACGATTTCAAGAACGCAAGGCCCATAAACCGCGGCGAGATCAAGGACCTGACCCAGCTGGGCGTCCGCGCCGTCGACGATCTGACTCTGGTCATCGAGACGGAGAAGTCGGCCCCGTACCTGCCGTACATCGTATCCTACGGGAACGCGCTGCCCGTACCGCCATGGCAGGTTGAAAAGTACGAAAGGAAATGGACCCGTCTCGAAAACATCGTCTCGAATTCGGGCTTCAAACTGTCGGAGTGGGTCACGGGCAGTCATATGACCCTGGTCCCGGACCCCATGTACAACGGGCCCCACAAGCCCTACCTGGAGAAGGTCATCCATCCCTTCCGCAACGCGGCGGTGGCCACGGTCCTCGCCTACGAGAACAACGAGGTGGACCGCGAGCTCGTCGACGTAACCGACATGCCCCGCATCCTGGCCGATCCCGAACTCGCGCCGGACCTGGTCAAAGTGGCCGCGCGGGCATCTTGGTATCTCTTCTACCGCACCCGGCAGCCGCCCTTCGACGACGTGCGGGTCCGGGAAGCCTTTACCCGGGCGATCGACCGGGAGGTTATCACCCGCCTCCTCCTGGGCGGCACGGCCGTCCCCGCCTACTCCATGATCCCGCCCGAATTCGCCGAGTACAACGGACCGGCCATGCAGCCCTACCAGGCCTACGATCCGGCAAAGGCCCGGGAACTGATCCGGGAAGCCGGCTATCCCCGTGGGAGGGGGTTCCCGCGGCAGGAGATGTGGCTGCGGGCGCCGAACCCCACGATCAAGCGGATCAGCGAAGCCATCATGGCCATGCTGAAGGAGAACATCGGGGTCGATGTCACCATCCGGGCCGCCGACCGTACCATGTATATGAACAACATGTACAACTGGCGCATGAACCTGGGGCTGATCGTGTTCTACGCCGACTATCTCGATCCGCGCAACATGCTCGACATGATCTGGCACTCGCAACCGCAGGGGTACGGCCGGTCGGACTGGACGAACGCGGAATTCGACCGGCTGGTGGAACAGGCGGCCTCCGAGCTGGACAGGCAAAAGCGCCGCGCGCTTTACGCGGAGGCGGAGGAGATCATGGTGTCGGACTACGCCGGGTCCTTCCTGTTCCATCCGGTTAACCTGGAGCTCAGGAAGCCCTGGGTGAAGGGGATGACGGAAAACCCGGACGGCACCGTCGGGGCCATGGATTATACGCGCGTTTACATCGCCCGCTGATGAGCCCGCTGACGATCTTCCGCGGGGAAGCGCCGCAATGCCCGTAGCGCCGCAGGAAGTTTAGTACTGTAAGGATCTTACTCCGCAGGGGAAATGCAAAAAGCCTCCGCGTGAATTCAAAACGCGGAGGCTTTACTGTATAATTCCGTGTAATCCGTAGTTCCCGACGCCGCTTACCGGATCGCGTCCTTCATCTGGGCGACGATGTCCCGTATCGACTTGGCGTTTCGGGCCCTGGGCGCCAGGCTCAGGTATTTCTCGTAGGATTTGATCGCGTTGGGATAGTCCTCCCGGGTCTGGTACAGGATACCCAGGTTATAGTGCCAGTTCGCCTTCCTGCCGTTGATCCGGATAGCCGCCTGGTACGAGCGAATGGCGTTTCTGGTGCTCTTGATCTTCCGGTAGGCGCCGCCCAGTGCGGCGTGGGCATCGGCGTACCTGGCGTCGAGCTGTGTGGCCTTCTGGTATGACTTGATCGCGTTGGACGTCTGGCGTGCCTTTTCCTGGGACAGACCCAGGTTGTAGTAGGCTTCCTTGTAATCTTCCTTCAACTCGACGGCCTTCTGAAAGGCGCCGATGGCGTCCGAGTACTGTCCCGCCTTGTAGTACGCGATGCCGAGATTGTAGTGACGCGGGGGGTCGTCCGGCATGGCGTCAACTTTCGTCTTCGCGTCCGCGATCGTCTGGGCCTGCACCACCGGGGCGGCGATCAGCGCGGCCAGAACGGTAAAAGCGGCAAGACAGTTCAACTTCCTGATGCGTGTCATCCTGATTCCTCCGTTGGATAACTTGGAACAAATGGGCACTGAGTATTAATGGACAATTGGGATGCTTAAGCGTATATTGAGTCCAAGATGAATATAATACGGTATTTTGCTATGAAATGCAAGCTATATTCTCAACAATCAGTGGGCGGCGATACGGAGACAGAAGATCGAGGGGGCCATCGATGACACATTACACTGTCGATGAATTTCTGGCCGACGCACGGCGAATCGTACACGAAAACGGCGTCAGAGACGGACTGGAATCCATCAGGAAGAATACCGAACGGTTGCTCGGCCGGACCGACCTGCTCGAAACCTACGTAGACATGGACGAATACCAGGGCCATACGGTGATCGGCCACGATCCGGAGACGGACATTCACGTCATCGTCCATGGCGGACGCAAGGGCGCGACGTCCCCGCCCCACGATCACGGTCCGTGCAGCGTTATTTACGGCAACTATACGGGACACACCGTAATGCGGCGGTGGAACCGGCTGGACGATGGGGGGTCGGAGGGGCCGGCCCGTCTCGAGGTGGCCAGGGAATACACCGTCGGCGCGGGCGAGGCGACCGCTTTCGCGGAAGGGGATATCCACTCCATCGACTATCCCGACGGCGCCTTCTTCGTTCGCGTGACCGTGGGTGACGTGGAAAAGCAGAAAACGCGCCGTTTCGATCTCGAACGGGGGATCGTGGAGATCGATGACCGGGCCGCTCGGGCGGGATAGCGGCCACGATCCGCCGACCCACAGCCCGTACTCAATCAAATCAAAGCCGGACCGACCACCTGTTTCAGGTTATCTCGACCGATGTCCGTCCTTGAAAACAGCGCGAAACAGCCCCCGGTAAAACCCACCGATATCGTTCCGCCTGACCGGCTGAGTCCGTTGCTCCGGCGGCGCAACCTGCCGGGCTTTATCTTCCTCGCAGGGCACGCGGCGACCACGCTGTTCACCGGATACCTGCTGTCGCTTGCCCCGGGTTCGTGGTGGCTGGCGCCGGCCCTGGCGGTACATGGCGCCATCGTGGTGCACTGGTTCGCGCCCTTCCACGAGTGCTCCCACGGAACGGCCTTCAGAAGCGCGGCGATGAACCGGATCGTAGGCTGGATTACCGGCACGGGGCTGTTTCTCATTCCCGCGTACTTTCGCTACGAGCACCTGGCCCATCACTCCCACACGCAGATCACCGGGGACGATCCCGAGATGATCCCCATGGCGGAACGCCTGGGCGGCTATCTCTGGTATACGACGGGCATTCCCTATTTCTACAGTAACCTGACCGCCCTGGCGCGGATGCTCTTCGGGCGGTTCAACGCCGTCGAACGGAAGTTCCTTCCCGGGAGAGCACGCGGAAACGTGGTGATGGAGGCCTGGAGCATGGTCCTGGCCTACGGCGCGCTGGCGACCGTATCGGTCTGGTTCGACACGATGGCCGTGGTCCTGTACTGGCTGGCGCCCCGTTTCCTGGGCGAGCCCGTCATGCGCCTCATACGCATGTCCGAACACACGGGCTGCCCCCGCGTGCGCCATATCCTGCTCAACACGCGGACCGTGCTGACCATCCCGCTGGTCCGGTGGCTGAACTGGAACAACGCGTACCACGCCGAACACCACGCCATTCCCACCGTACCCTTTCACGCCTTGGGCGACCTGCACCGGATCATGGGCCCCCACTTCGAGGAAGTGCGCCCGGGGTACGTGAATACGCAGATACACCTGGTGGCGAACGGAATGAAGAACAGCGCGGCGCGGGGCGGCTGACCGGCGGGCCGGTCTCAGGCGGTATCCGGGGCGTCGTCTTTGGGGGGAACGACGCACAGGAATCCGAGCGGTTCTTCGCCTGTGCTTTCGAACTGGTGTTGTTCGTTGGGGGCGATGTATACCACGTCGCCCGGCCCCACGTCATGTACGTCCCACCCGATGAGCACCTTCGCCCGGCCCCGCAGGATGTATATTCCGTGGTCATGGGCGTGGCGGTCGAAGGAGGACTGGCCGCCGGGCTCGATTTCGAAGTAGCGCACGGAGAAATTGTTCGCGCCGTCGTCGGGGCCGATCACCACCCGGACCGACCCGCCTACCGCTCCGCCCTTGCTGTAGGGAACCATCTCCACCCCCGACCAGTCGTTTGCTCCGTTCTGGCCGCGGTGCTTGTGTACTACGCCCATGTCATGCCTTTCGCGGCGTCATTCATTTCACGCGTAAAGTGAAGATCTACATGAAGTTGCGCACGCCGCTGCCGTGCAGTTCCGATATCCGTTCTGCGTCCGGACGGTCGAATCCGATCGATACGAGTTCACGCACGCGCTTCCGGTGCATTTCCTCATAGAGCCCCATCACCGCGTCCCGGCCCCGGGCCAGTTGCTCCGGGTGCGATCCGCCGCCGGCCAGCGTCATCATGGCCTTCAGCACAAAGGGACTGGAACCCGATGCCTGCTGCAGGAACAGGGTCCGTTCCTCGGCCGCCCGCATCAGATCGTCCTTTATCGACGGATCCTGCTCGATGTGGTAGGCGAAATGGGATATGCCGTACCCCACGTGCCGGCCCTCGTCCTGGCGCGCCAGCTTGAAGGTCTTGGCGGTCACCGGATCGGGCGCCACCTGTTCCAGGAACATGAGGAGCTCCATGAAGGTCCCCTCGCCCAGCACGTGCATCAGGAAGGAGCCGTTCGAGTAGTCGTCCTGCGCCAGCAGGCTGCGCAGGGACCATTCCGTGGCGGCCGAGACGTACTGCAGGCCGCCGCCGTTGGCGAGGGCCCGCTTGGTGAAGACCTCCGCGTGCCGGGCCTCGTCCATGACCTGCGTGGCCAGGAAGAGGACCACCTCGGAAAACTGGGGGTCGATCCGGTTCATGAACTTGGCCGGCAGGTACATGGCCAGGTATTCGTTCTGGATCAGGAAGGTCATGACCTGGCACACGGCCTGCTCGAGGTCGTCCGGCAACTCGGGCAAATCGTGCCAGGGGATGTCGGTCGTCGCGTCCCACTGCCCCGCCTTGCCCTGCTCGTACAGCTCCGCGATGTTATCGGCCCATACCAGCTTCTTCTCCCGGATGGTAAATCCGAACTCCGGCGTCCCGGGATCGACCACCGATCCGCGCTGCGCCAGCCCGCGGCCTTCGGGCGCCACCTCCGGCACCTCGCCCGCCCTGCCGACCTGGCAGTCCCGCATGCGGATGCCGCGGCCGTCGACGGGTTTCACCCTGATCCCCCGGTCTGGCTCGCCCCAGTCGGACGTGTCGGGCAGCGGAATACTGAAATCTTCGGTCATATACGGCTCATTCCCCGGCAGAACGTGTACGGTTCATTCCCTGGCAGAAATTGACTTGCCCGTCATCGCCAAGTAGTATGTATGATACTGCGTTTCGTGGTTGATGACAAGGCGAAGGTGAATCGGGAGTCTCATGAATCTGTCGCGGTTGAGGGTGTTTCGTCTCTGGCGCGTCATGGCGCGGCGCTTCAGGCAGCGCCTGCATGCCAATATCGAACGCATGCGGACAACCGACCAGGTCTTCATGATCAGCGCCGCGGTGTTGATCGGCGTGCTGGGCGCGGGAGGCGCCATTGCATTCCGCGAGCTGATCATATTCATCGAATCCGTCGCCTGGGGCGGAGGATTGTCCGGCAATGGTTCGCTGACTACGTTGACGGTACTCTCGGTACCCACCGCCGGCGGACTGGTCGTCGGCATTTTGATCTATTTCAGCACCCGGGAAGCCCGCGGCCTGCCCGACGTGATGGAAGCCGTGGCCCTTCGCGGCGGACGCATAAGGCCCCGGGTTGCCGTGGAGACCTCGCTGGCCACGGCCATCAGCATAGGCACCGGGCTGTCGGTGGGCCGTGAGGGACCCATCGCCCAGATCGGCGCCGCCATCGGCTCCACCTTTGGCCGGCTGTCACGCGTCAACGTCCATCGCATGCGGACCTTCGTGGGCTGCGGCGCGGCCGCGGGCATAGCGGCTACCTTCAACACGCCGATCGCCGGTGCGTTGTTCTCCCTCGAAGTCATCCTGGGCAATTTCAGCTTCAGTCGGTTCAGCCCCATCGTGATCTCCTCGGTGGTGGCTACCGCCATCTCCCGTCACTTTCTGGGCAACCAGCCGACGATCATCGTGCCTCCGCACGGCGTGAATCATCCGCTCGAATTCGCCCTGTACGCCGTGCTGGGCATCCTGGCCGCCATCGTGGGCACGCTCTTCGTACGGGCGCTTTACGGCGTGGAGGACCTCTACGGCAAGGTCCCGTTGCCGGATTACCTGAAGCCGATGACCGGAGGACTGCTCGTCGGCGCCCTGGGCCTGCTCTATCCCCAGATCCTCGGCGTGGGATACGACACCATGGACCGGGCCCTGTTCTCCGAACTGGACTGGAAGCTCCTGCTCATCCTGGTCTTCATGAAAATCGCGGCTACATCCTTCACCCTGGGATCCGGCGCGTCGGGAGGCGTGATCGCGCCGTCCCTGTTCGTCGGCTGCATGCTAGGCGGCGCTTTCGGCGCCCTGGTCAACCACCTGCTACCCGGAACGAGCGCCACCGGGGGCGCCTACGCGCTGGTGGCCATGGGCGCCCTGGTGTCTTCGACCATCCGGACCCCCATGACGTCGATTCTGATGATCTTCGAAATGACGGGCAACTACGAGTTGATCCTGCCGCTGGCGATTTCCGTCATCGTCAGTACGGCGCTGTCCGCCTACTTGCTCAAGCCTTCCGTATACACGCTGCGCCTCCTGAGAAGAAACGTGGACCTGGAAAAGGGCCAGGAAACGAACATTCTCAGGTCGCTGAACGTCGGGCAGGCCCGGGTGGCCTCTTTTGAGACGATACCGCCCGAGGCGCCGCTCGACGACCTGATGTCACGCCTGGCCGAGAGTACATACACGGAGTTCTATATCACGGACGATGAGGATCGTTACCAGGGAACGGTCACCTTCGACCGCATCCGCAGTCTCGTCGCGTACGGTGAGGATCTCGAAGGCGTCATCGTGGCTCACGACATCGCCCAGTTCGACCTGCCGACGGTCACCGACGGCAACACGCTGGACCGTGTCATGCTGCTGTTCGGCCGGCACCAGGTAAACGCCTTTCCCGTAGTCGAGCCGGCCACGGGCCGCCTCGTCGGCGTGATCAGCCGGGAACATGTCATGGACGCCTACAACCGGGAGACGGCCAGAAGGGACCTGGCCGGTGAATTCGGGAGCATGGTCGACACGCTTAGCGGCGGACAGGTCGTCCAACTGGGAGGCGCGTACGCCATGGTGGAAATCAACGCGCCCCGGCGGTTCACGGGAAGCAGTATCCGGCGCCTTCAGATTCGCAGCCGGCACGGGGTGCAGATCCTGCTCATCAGGAAACGGGAGCACCGGGCGGACCAGGCGCACTTCGTTCCTACTCCCGACTATGTGATCCGGGAAGATGACGTCCTGCTAGTCGCCGGAGAGCGCGATCGCATAGATCGCATCGTTAACCTGTAATGTTTAGTCGCCAAATGTCTAGTTGACATTGTACTATTTGGCCTATTATACGGATTCGTGTAACCGCGATGAATCATTAACATCACGAGGTTCCTTTTCTACCACATCACATCATGGGAGCGTGAAAATGAGTACCTTTGTGTTACGCAGATTCCCCGCCTGGCTGACGGTCCTGATGCTGGCGGCCTTCCCGGCCGTCGCGCAGGAGAATGGAGATACGGCCATTTCCGGCCTGGTCGAAATCTCGGGGTTCGTCGACGCCAGTTATACATATACCAACCTGGATGATTCGAATACCTTCGGCCTCGACCAGGTGGAGATCGATTTATCGAGAAACCTGGGGAATATCGGCACGCTGAGGGCCGACCTGGAATGGGTGAGCGACGGCGAGGGCGGCTTTACCCTCGACGCTGAGCAGGGATACGTGACCCTGGATCTCGGAATGGGCCGGGGAGAGGGGAACTACCCGACCCTGACCTTCGGGAAGTTCAACGCGCCCATCGGCTTCGAGCTGCTGGACGCCCCGGACATGTACCAGTTTTCCCACGCGCTGGTCTTCGATAACGGATTGCCCACCAACCTGACCGGCGCCATGCTGTCCATGGATCTGGGCGGCGGCATCGACGTGGTGGTTCACCTTTCGAACGGGTGGGACCAGAACGTCGACGCGAATACGGACAAGATGATCGGCGGAAGACTCGGTTACAGTCATGAAGAACTGGGCGGGATCGGGTTCTCAGCCATGCGGGGTGATGAACAGGGACTGGTCGGGAATCTGACCGTCTACGATATCGACCTGACCCTGACGCCGGGACCGGGACTCATCATCGGCGGGGAATACAACAACGGCAAAACGGAACTGGATGAGGCTAACGTAGAAAACAGCTGGAACGGCTACATGGTCATGGCGCACTACAGTCTTACCGAAGTCATGGGTTTGACGGGCAGGTATGACCGCTTCAGCCGGGAAACATCCCGTAGCGCGGCACGTCGCAGCGGTGCCCAGGATCATCCACCGGGTAGCGCGGAAGTGACCCAGCAGGCCCTCACCATAGCCCCGACGTTCGCGCTGACGGACGGCCTCGGGTTCCTCATGGAACTCCGCCGGGATTTCTCGGACGACGCGATCTTCTACAATCCGGAAACGAAAAAATCGGAAGATTCGCAGGTCAGTTTCGCCTTCGAGATGACCTACTCGTTCTGACCTTCGCGATACCTCGGTCTGCCTGGTCTGCCGCCTGGTCCGCCTGGTCTGCCGCCTGGTTTGAACGGTCTGAACGGTACGACTCCCCGTGACCGGTTCAGTACAGATCGGCTTCACCGGCGCTGGCCCGCAGGATCTCGGGCTCGCCGCCGGTCAGATCGACTACCGTCGATGGCTCCGCAACGATGACGCCGCCGTCCACGATGACGTCGACGACCTTGCCGTACCGGGACTGAATCGCCTCGGCGTCGTTCATATCGCTTCCGTCGTCCGAAGCCGCGATGCTGGTACTCAGCACGGGGCGCCCGAGGGCCTGTACGATTTCCAGGCAGATGGGGTTGTCAGGCACCCGTATGCCGACCGTTCGCCGCTTGCCGATCATGAATTTCGGCACGTCCCGCGAAGCCTCGAGAATGAAGGTATAGGGGCCGGGAAGCAGGCGCTTCATCATGCGGTAAGACGCGTTGGAGATATTCTTCGCGTACCGGGCGAGGTCTTTCAGGTCGGAACAGACGAAACTGAGGGGTTTCCCGGCGGGCGCCTGCTTGATCTGGTAGATCCGGTTGATGGCCTTGCGATTGAATATGTCGCAGCCCAGGCCGTAGACCGTGTCCGTCGGATAGATGATCACGCCGCCCCTGTGCAGCGCTTCGACGACGCGGTCCACGTGCCGTTTCTGGGGATGTTCGGGATGAAGTTGAAGGATAGCGGCCATAACTGCTCAGGAAACGCGGGTCAGCACCTTCCTGCAGACGTCGATGGCCCGGTCGATCTGTTCGCCGCTCACGTCCAGGTGGGTAACGGCGCGGATGACACCGGGTTTCATGGCCAGCATCCTGACCCCTTCCTCCGACAGCCGCTCGACGGCCTCGAAGGGATCGAGGCCGTTCCGCAGGCGGAAGAAGATCATGTTGCTGTGTATCTCGTCCAGGTCGAGCTCGACGGTGTCGAGGTCGGCGAGCGCTTCCGCCAGCCGGAAGGCGTGGGCGTGGTCCTCCGCGAGACGGGAGATGTTGTGCTCCATGGCATAGAGACCCGCCGCCGCCAGGACGCCCGCCTGCCGCATGCCGCCGCCCAGCATCTTGCGGTAATACCGGGCCGCGTCAATCGTGGCCTGGTCGCCTGCGAGCACGCTGCCGACCGGCGCGCCCAGGCCCTTTGACAGGCACACGGATACCGTATCGACGTGCCGGGTATAGGTCTGTGCGGTCAGGCCCGTCGCCGCGCAGGCGTTGAACAACCGGGCGCCATCCATGTGGACGCGCAGGTTGTTCGACTGCGCGCAATCGCTGACCCGGGACAGCGCATCCACGGGCCACGGGTATCCGGCAGACTTGTTGTGGGTGTTCTCCACGGCGACCAGGGCCGTTCTGCCGTAATGCACGTTGTCGCCCCGCTGGATCACTTCTTCCATCTGCGCCGGGGTGAAAACGCCCCGTTCACCCGTCAGCAACCGGACCTGTACCCCCGAAAGCGCGCCGAGGGCTCCGGCTTCCGCGTTGAAGATGTGGCTGTACTTTTCCGCGATGATGTCGTTGCCGTGATGGGTCTGCGACCGGATCGCCACCTGGTTGCCCTGCGTTCCGCTGGTAACGAGCAGGCCGGCCTCCTTGCCGAGCACGGCGGCCATGGCTTCTTCCAGCCGGTTTACCGACGGATCCTCTCCGAAACAGTCGTCGCCGACTTCGGCGTTGGCCATGGCCCGGCGCATGGCAGGCGTCGGTCTGGTCATGGTATCGCTTCGAAGTTCGACGATACTCATCGAGTTCCTCACTGCCCGTACTTGATCAGTGTCACGCTTGTACCGTTTTCCGAAACGTCGAACTCCACTTCGTCCATGAGGGACTTGATCATCAGGATCCCCCGGCCGTTCTCCTTGAGCAGATTGTCCGGGTTGCGCGGGTCCGGCAGGGATTCAGGATCGAATCCCCCGCCACAGTCGCAGATGTGGATCCGGAACACGGCCGAAGTGCAACTGCAGGTGATGAGGACCTGCTTGGACTCGTCGCAACCGTTTCCGTGGAGTATCGCGTTCTTTACCGCTTCGTTCACGGCGATCATGATGTCGCCGCGCGTTCCCTGGTCGTAGCCGACCCGCGCGGTCAGGTCCTCTATGCGGCGGTCCACCTCCGCAGTCAACTCGGGCTTGCTGGGAATCGTGAGTTCCAGCGTCACGCCGTTCCCGGCTGGGTCCTGCCGCCTCTCGACCATGTAGAAAGCTCCATGAGGCCGCAATGTGTAGAGCCGACGCGCGGCCCGTATCCCCCGGGACGAGACGCGTCCCGGTACATCGCCTTCCTTCAATCAAAGTATCGTGTGGGAAATACTATGTCAAGTGCGGGACGGGATGCGGCGTGGGTGCGACGGTCTCTTCGGGGACAAGTCAACCGCCCCGCTCGGCGTCGCGAACCATTTTTAGGTAGGCGTCGCGAACTTTGTTCTTGAAGGGCTTTCTCGCCTGCCGGGGAGCGCGCAGTTCGCACGGCTCCCACCATGCCAGTTCGTTGAGGTGGTCGGCGGGGACGGGAAAGGCTTCCTGGCGCACGGTCTTCGATCCCAACCTGCCGGTCCACGCGGCCGAGATCACAGGTACCGGCCAGTGGTAGACGCCATACCGTTTGAATTACACTCCGCTCGATAGCGCTTCGCGACGTGCCCCTGAGAGAATACCGCCGCGATTCACCAGTCTATTCGCTCATCGGAATAGAGTTGAGGGGGCAATTTGTACGTGAGTGCAAGATTCTCCGGTTTAATCGATTCGAGTATACGTATGAAGTAGGTATCACTAGCGTCCCTGGAATACACCGATGCCAAAGGCGCCACTGCACTGTTCAGCCGACGTTTCCACCTCAACGTCGGAAGCAGCGCTCTCGTGTTCTGTCGCGGAAACCGTAACTTGTCCGCGAGTTCGTCGCCGATGAGTGCCCGGGAAAGTCGATAAAGCTTTCTGGCGAACTTCCTGCGTTGCCCGCGCTCGGTGAGACCCCCCAGCTCGG